>NZ_JAHVCI010000017.1:0-75593 GCF_019265565.1 Cellulomonas sp. PS-H5 | reverse complement strand
GAGCAGCGCCACCACGACCAGCCCCCGGTTGACCGGGCGGCCGACGGCCCCGACGCCCGCGGCGGCGGCCGCCGCACCCCGGACGCCCCCCGCGCCCAGGACCCCCGCCGCGGCCGCGAGTCCCGCGCCCGGCGCCTGGCCGCCCTGGCCGAAGCCCGCCGCGCCGTCGTCCTCCCGCCGGTCGTCTACCCCGAGCAGCTACCGGTGTCGGCGCGCCGGGCCGAGATCGCCACCGCGATCCGCGACCACCAGGTCGTCATCGTCGCCGGCGAGACCGGGTCCGGGAAGACCACCCAGCTGCCCAAGATCGCCCTGCAGCTCGGCCGCGGCCGGGACGGCCAGATCGGGCACACCCAGCCCCGCCGGATCGCCGCCCGCACCGTCGCCGAGCGGATCGCCGAGGAGCTCGGCACCACGATCGGCGAGCTCGTCGGCTACCAGGTCCGGTTCACGGACGAGTCGTCGGACCGCACGCTGGTGAAGGTCATGACCGACGGCATCCTGCTCGCGCAGATCCAGCGCGACCCGGAGCTCCGCGCCTACGACACGCTCATCATCGACGAGGCGCACGAGCGGTCGCTCAACATCGACTTCATCCTGGGCTACCTGGCCCAGCTGCTACCGCGCCGCCCCGACCTCAAGGTCGTCATCACGTCGGCGACGATCGACTCCGCCCGGTTCGCCGCGCACTTCGCCGGCCCGGCGGACGACGAGCACCCCGAAGGCGTCCCGGCGCCGGTCGTCGAGGTCACCGGGCGCACCTACCCCGTCGAGCTGCGGTACCGCCCGCTGTCGCCCGACCGCCCGACCGACGACCCGGACGACCTCGACGCGGACGACGGCGCCCGCCCGCGCGCGGGCTCCCGCGGCGCCCCGGCGAAGGGCGCGAGGACGCCTGCGCCCGCCGAGGACCGCGACCTCATGACGGCGATCTGCGAGGCGGTCGACGAGCTCGCCGCCGAGGGCCCCGGCGACGTCCTGGTGTTCCTGTCCGGGGAGCGGGAGATCCGCGACGCCGAGGAGGCGCTGCGCGGCCACCTGGGCCCGCGGGTGCAGGACCAGCGCCGCCCCGACGCCGTCGAGCTGCTGCCGCTCTACGGCCGGCTGTCCGCCGCCGAGCAGCACCGGGTGTTCCAGCAGCACAGCACCCGCCGCGTCGTGCTGGCCACCAACGTCGCCGAGACCTCGCTGACGGTGCCGGGCATCCGGTACGTCGTCGACCCCGGCACCGCGCGCATCTCCCGGTACTCCAAGGCCACCAAGGTGCAGCGGCTGCCGATCGAGCCGATCTCGCAGGCGTCGGCCAACCAGCGCTCGGGGCGGTGCGGGCGCGTCGCCGACGGCATCGCGATCCGGCTGTACTCCGAGGACGACTTCGCGTCCCGCCCGCGGTTCACCGAGCCCGAGATCCTGCGCACCTCGCTCGCGTCGGTGATCCTGCAGATGGTCGCCGTCGGCGTCGCGACCGGGCCGGACGACGTGGCGTCGTTCCCGTTCGTCGACCCGCCGGACACCCGGGCCGTGCGCGACGGCGTGCAGCTGCTGACCGAGCTCGGCGCGCTCGAGACCGGCCCGTCCGGCACCCGGCTGGCCGACACCGGCCGCGCGCTCGCGCAGCTGCCGATGGACCCGCGGCTGGCCCGGATGATCGTCGAGGGCGGCCGGCGGGGCGTGGCGCGCGAGGTGATGATCGTGGCCGCCGCCCTGTCGATCCAGGACCCGCGCGAGCGCCCGGTGGAGATGCGCGCCCAGGCCGACCAGCTGCACGCCCGGTTCGCCGACCCGACGTCCGACTTCCTGGCGTACCTCAACCTCTGGCAGTACGTCCGCGACGCGCAGCGGGACCTGTCGGGCTCGGCGTTCCGCCGGCTGTGCAGGGCCGAGTACCTGAACTACCTGCGGCTGCGCGAGTGGCAGGACGTCGTGACGCAGCTCAAGGAGCTCGCGAAGCCGCTCGGCATCACGATGAACCCGCCGCGGACGACGGACCGCGACCTGTCCGAGGAGCGCGACCCCGCGACCGAGGGCCGCGGCGCGCACCGGCTGGAGTGGGACGCCGACCGGGTGCACGTCGCGCTGCTGTCCGGCCTGCTGTCGCAGATCGGCATGCAGGAGGCGTCGGACCTGTCCGGCGGCGGCGCGCAGGCCCGCGGCAAGGGGCGTGGTGACGGCGGTCGCACCCCGGACCGGCGCGGCCGCAACGAGTACCTGGGCGCGCGCGGCGCGAAGTTCGCGATCTTCCCCGGCTCCGGGCTGGCCAAGAAGCCGCCGGCCTGGGTGATGGCGGGCGAGCTCGTCGAGACCTCGCGGCTGTGGGCCCGGGACGCCGCGCGCATCCAGCCCGAGTGGGCCGAGGACCTGGCCGGGCACCTGGTGAAGCGGTCGTACTCCGAGCCGTCCTGGTCGTCCAAGCAGGGCGCGGCCATGGCCCTGGAGCGGGTCATGCTCTACGGCGTCCCCATCGTCACCGGGCGGCGGGTGCTGTTCGGGAAGGTCGACGCCGAGCACGCGCGCGAGCTGTTCATCCGGCACGCGCTCGTCGAGGGCGACTGGACCACGCACCACGCGTTCTTCGCCGAGAACCGCCGGCTCCTCAAGGAGGCCGAGGACCTCGAGGCCCGGTCACGGCGCCGCGGCCTGGTCGTCGACGACGACGCGCTGTTCGACTTCTACGACGAGCGGATCCCCGACGACGTCGTGTCCGCGCGGCACTTCGACCAGTGGTGGAAGGGCGCCCGCCGGAACGACCCCGACCTCCTGACGTTCACGCGCGAGCTCCTGGTGACGGACGAGGGCGGCGTGGACGAGTCGTCGTTCCCGTCGACCTGGCCGCAGGGCGACCTCGCGCTGCCGCTCACGTACCAGTTCCAGCCCGGCACGGACGCGGACGGCGTCACCGTGCACGTGCCGCTCGTGGCGCTCGCCCGGGTGCGGCCGGAGGGCTTCGACTGGATGGTGCCGGGCCTCCGCGAGGAGCTGGTCACCGCGACGATCCGCGCGCTGCCGAAGCCGGTCCGGGTGCAGCTCGTCCCCGCGCCTGACGTCGCCCGGGACGTGGTGGGCTGGCTCGACGCGCACACCGCCTCGTGGGAGGACACCGTGCGCGCGGCCGACGCCGCGCCGTCGTACGAGACCGCGTTCCGGCAGGCCGTCCGGGCGCTCCGCGACGTCGTCGTGCCCGACGGCGCGATCGACCTCGACCGGCTCCCGGCGCACCTGCGGATGACGTTCCGGGTCTCCGACGACCGCGGGCGCGTGCTCGACGAGGGCAAGGACCTCGCGGTGCTGCAGCGGAAGCTCGCGGCCCGCACCCAGGACGCGGTCTCGACGGCCGTGCGGAGCGCGGTGCGGGACGCGATGGCGGACGCGCGGGCGCGGTCGGGGGGCACGGGCGGCGACGGCGGCCCCGTCCCCTCGGCCGGACGGGGCGGGGCGGCGGCCGTCCCCGGTCCCGGGGCCCGGGGCGCGACGCCCGCGCTGCCCGGCTTCGACGGCGCCGACCTCGACACCTGGCCCGCCGACCTGCCCGGCGGCGCCCTGCCGGAGCGCGTGGAGACGCAGGACGCGAGCGGGCTCACGGTGCGCGGCTACCCGGCGCTCGTCGAGCACGGCTCCGGGGCGGCGACCGTCCGGGTCGAGGTGCTGGCCGACGCCGGCGACCAGGCCGTCCGGCACCGCCGCGGGCTGCGCCGGCTGCTGGTCCGCGACGTCGGGCTCGCCCCGGGCCGGATCACCTCGCGGTGGTCGGGGACCCAGGCGCTCACGCTCGCGGCCAGCCCGTACCCGAGCACCGAGGCGCTGGTCGCCGACGTGCAGCTCGCCGCCGTGGACCGGCTGCTGACCGAGCACCTCGCCGGGCGCCCGGCGACGGCAGTCCGGTCCGCGGACGCCTACGCGGCCGTGCGCGGGTTCGTCCGCGACCGGCTCGAGGACGCCGTGCACCGCGTGGTGCAGGACCTGGTCACCGTGCTGGCCGCGGCGCGGGACCTCGACGGCGCCGTCCGCGGCACCCGGTCGCTCGCGCTGCTCGGCACCGTGCGCGACGTCCAGGAGCAGGCCGAGCGCCTGGTGCACGACGGGTTCGTCTCCGAGACCGGCGCCGACCGGCTGCCGCACCTGGCGCGCTACCTGCGCGCCGCGGCCTACCGGCTCGACAAGGCGGCGGGCAACCCCGCGCGCGACGAGCAGCTCGCCTGGCAGGTCCGGGACCTGGAGCAGCTGCTCGGGCAGACCCGCGCCCGGGTGACGAGCCGGACCCTCGTGCCGGCCGACCTGGCGGCGCTCGACGACGCGCGGTGGCTGCTGGAGGAGCTGCGCGTGAGCCTGTTCGCCCAGCAGCTCGGCACGCCGGTGCCGGTGAGCGAGAAGCGGATCCGCAAGGCCCTGGCCGCGCTGGCCTGAGCGGCGCGCCGACCGCCGACCGACCGCGCTGGCCCACCCACCCAGCACGACGCCGAGATAGGACCTCCGCGCCGAGATAGGACCGTCAGCGGTCCTATCTCGAGCGAAAGGCCCTATCTCGGCGTGAGGCCCGGTCAGTCCGCGTGCGAGGACCTCGCGTAGTCCTGGTCCTTCGTCTCCCGGGACAGGATCAGCGCGAGCAGGGTGAGGACGCCCATCGCCGACAGGTACACGCCCACCAGCCAGGTGCTGCCGTCGGCCGCGGCCCACAGGGCGAGCGCCACGATCGGGGCCAGCGCCGCACCGAGGATCGACGACACGTTGTAGGCGACCGCGGAACCGGTGTACCGGACGTTCGTCGGGAACAGCTCGGGCAGCAGCGCGCCCATCGGGCCGAACGTGGCGCCCATCAGGAGGAACCCGAGCACCAGGAACGCCTGGGTGAGCGCGCCGGTGAACACGAGGTCGTCCCGCACGGTGAGGAACAGCGGGAACGAGAAGCCGAACACGATGATCGCCGACGTGACGCCGATGAGCAGGCGCCGGCGTCCCAGCCGGTCGGCCAGCGGGCCGGACAGCATCGTGAAGATGCCGAAGAACAGCACGCCGATGATCTGCATGAGCACGAAGTGCACGTACGGGATCCCCAGTCCGCCGGGCTCGCCGTCCTCCGGCGCGACGGCACGGGTGCCGTACGTCAGCGTGAAGTTCGTCATCAGGTAGAACAGCACGTAGGTCGCCAGCATGATGAACGTGCCGAGCAGGGTCTCGCGCCAGTGGAACTTCAGCGTCGTGCCGAGCGGGACCTTGGTGATGGTGCCCTTCTTCTCGGCCTGGGTGAACGCCTCGGACTCGACCAGCTTGAGCCGCACCCACAGGCCGATGATCACCATCACGGCGGAGAACAGGAACGGCACGCGCCAGCCCCAGGACATGAACGCGTCCGAGCCCTGGCCGAGGACGCCGTTGATGATGAGGAAGATCCCGTTGGCGATGATGAAGCCGAGCGGGGCGCCCAGCTGCGGGAACGTGCCGTACCAGGCGCGCTTCCCGGCCGGGGCGTTCTCGGTGGCGACCAGCGCGGCGCCCGACCACTCGCCGCCGAGCGCGAAGCCCTGTGCGAGCCGCAGCACCAGCAGCGCGACCGTGGCGCCGACGCCGATGTGGCCGAACGTCGGCAGCAGCCCGATGAGGAACGTCGCGACGCCCATGGTGAGCAGCGAGTAGACCAGCGTCGTCTTGCGGCCCCGGCGGTCGCCGAGGTGGCCGAAGAAGATCGCACCGATCGGGCGCGCCACCATCGCGGCGCCGAACACCGCGAACGACGCGAGCAGCGCCGTGGTGTCGTTCCCGGTGGGGAAGAACAGCTTCGGGAACACGAGGACGGCGGCCGTCGCGTACACGTAGAAGTCGTAGAACTCGATGGTGGTGCCCACGAGGCTCGCCGCGATGACGCGGGACGGCGAGTTGAGCGGCCGGGACTCGGCCGGCGGCGTGGTGGTGGGCACTGCGGTGGCTGACATGCGGGGCTCCTCGACGATCCGGGTGGCGCGGACCACCGGCGGTCGTCGGGGTCGGCTCCAGGTCGGCTCGCGGGACGGTCGGTGCTCCAGCGCTCGGGCGACCTTACGCCGTCTCACGTGTCAGACAAGTCGTGACCGCATGATGGACGCGCTGGTGCCGTCGCCCCCAGGGCACGCACGCGGTGCGGGCTGTGGAGGGCGGCGACCGGGTGTCGCACCGGTGCGGCAGAGTGGCGGCATGACGAGCAGCGACGCCCCCGACACCCTCCCCGCCCCCGCGGGCCGCCGCTGCTTCGGCGACGGCGACCCGCTCTACGAGCGCTACCACGACGAGGAGTGGGGCGTGCCCGTGCACGGCGAGCGCGAGCTGTACGAGCGCCTCACCCTCGAGGCGTTCCAGTCCGGCCTGGCGTGGATCACGATCCTCCGCCGCCGCGAGGGGTTCCGCGAGGCGTTCGCGGGGTTCGACCCGGCCGTCGTGGCGGGGTTCGACGAGCACGACGTCGAGCGGCTCATGGCGGACACCGGGATCATCCGGAACCGCGCCAAGATCACGGCGGCCGTCGCCAACGCCCGCGCCCTGCTCGAGCTGCACGGCCGCGGGTTCAGCCTCGACGAGCTGTTCTGGTCGGCGGCGCCCCTGGCCGCCGGCACCCGCCCGCGCCCGCGCACGTTCGCGGACGTCCCGGCGACCACGCCGGAGTCCGCGGCCCTGGCGAAGGAGCTCAAGCGGCACGGGTTCCGGTTCGTCGGGCCGACGACGGCGTACGCGGCCATGCAGGCGTGCGGGATCGTCGACGACCACCTGGCGGACTGCCCCGTCGTCCTGGCGCGCGCCGCGGGCTGACGCTCCGGCCCGCCACCGACCGCCGGGACGCTGCTAGTGGGACATTGCCTTGAGTGTCTATCCCGCACAGGACTACGCTCGTGAAACGGACTGCGGTGCTGCGCCGGGTCCGGCGAGCCGCCCGCGACGCGGGTGTGCCGTACGAGGTCGTCGAGCTCACGAACCACACGGGCGTCGTGGTCGGGGGCGTGCGCTCGACGCTCGGCCGGCACTCCGAGATCGACGACGTCACGGCTCGGAAGTTCTTCGACCAGTTCGCGTCGGTGCTCGGGAAGGGGTGGTGGCGGTGACCCGGTACACGGTCACGGCCGAGCGCGGGCGTCGCTGGTGGGTCCTCCAGTGCGTCGAGCACCCCGGGGCCATCTCCGAGGTGGCTCGCCTGGACCAGGCAGCGACCGCCATGCGCGAGGCGATCGCCTTCGTCGCGCAGGTCGACCCCTCCGACGTCGAGGTCGACCTGCGGCCGGCCGTCCCCGACGAGGTGGGCGCGCACGTCCGCGCCGCCGAACGCCTGCGCGCGGAGGCGCACCGCGCGAACCGCGAGGCCGCCGTCGAGTCGCGCGCGGCAGCCCGGGTGCTGCGCGACGCCGGGCTCTCCGTCCGCGACGTCGGGACCGTCCTGGGCGTGTCGCACCAGCGCGCCCACCAGCTCCTCGCGGGTTGACGGACCGGCTACCTCGCGGCGGCCGCCCGACCCGTCGTCAGCCCTCCCCGAACGCCCGCACGGGCAGCCCCTCCACCGCCACGTCCGCGCCGAACACCGCCCCCGCCACCGGGTCCCCGTCCGCGTGGGCGGTCGTCACGTACGCCCGCCCCGAGCCCGGCGCCCCGAATCCCAGGCAGGTCACCTGCGCCGTGGGCACGCGGACCGCGCCGAGCGGGGTCGCGTCCGGCGCGAACCGCAGCACCGCGCCCCCGCCGTACAGCGCGACCCACAGGCAGCCCTCCCCGTCGACCGTCGTGCCGTCGGGCTGCGGCCCGTCCGGGTCGAACGACAGGAACGGCTCGGGTGCGCCGGCCGCACCGGTGGCCGCGTCGTACGGCAGCCGGTACACGGTCGCGGCGCTGGTGTCCGTGACGTAGAGCGTCGCGCCGTCCGGGCTCCACTGGAGCCCGTTGCCGACCCCCACCCCGGTGAGCACCGCGTCGACCTCGAGGCCGCCGTCCCCGGCGACCACGCGGTACACGGTGCCGTCGCCCGGCGAGCCGTCCCGCGGCATCGTCGCGACCCACAGCCGGCCGGCTCGGTCGACGCCGCCGTCGTTGAACCGGTAGTCGCGCGGCATGTCCGCCGGCCGGGTCAGCGGACCGAGGGTCGTGCCGTCGTGCACGCCGAGGCCGTCCGCGGTCGCGAGCAGCAGCCCGCCCGCGGCGGACGGCCAGGCGAGCGAGACCGGGGACGGCACGCTGACCACGGCGTCGCGCGCGTGGTCGCCCTCGGCCCAGCGGTGCACGCTGCACGCGTCGATGTCGACCCAGACGACCGAGTCGTCCCGCGCGTCGTGCACGGGCCGCTCCCCCAGGCGCGCGCGGACCTCGCCGAGGACCACGGCCTCGGGCGCGTCCCGCGGCACCAGGGCCCGGGCGTCGATCCGGCGGTCGGGCAGCGGGACGGTGCGCAGGTCGGTCATCCCACGCAGCCTGGCACGGCGCCGTCGCGCCCGCCCGGCCACGGGCGCGGCCCCGGACCCGGGGGTGTGAGCCCCGTCACCGAAAGATGACGCGTCAGGGGCAGTGGACGGCGACGGCCGCCGGGCCTAGTGTGGCGGCACCCATCCAGAGCGACCGAGAGACCTGGCTCGTCGACGTCGCAGCAACCCCCCTCCTCACCGAGGGTGCGGGTGCTTCCGCCAGGTTCGATGGAGCTGACGATGAGCAGTCACGACGTCCCTGCGCACCTCGCGGGCACCGCCGTGCCGGACGGCCTCGGGGCCGTGGACCGCCCGACCGTGTCGTTCGAGCTGTTCCCGCCGCGGAACCCGGACGCCGCGCCCCGGCTGTGGTCGACGGTGCAGCAGCTCGCCGCGGCCCGCCCCGACTTCGTCTCCGTCACGTACGGCGCCTCGGGCAGCACCCGCACCACGACCCGGCAGCTCGTCCGGCGGCTGCTGCGCGAGACCTCGCTGACCCCGATCGCGCACCTCACCTGCGTCGCCAGCTCGCGCGAGGACCTCGCGGCGACGATCGAGGAGTTCCTCGACGAGGGCGTGCGGTCGTTCCTGGCCCTGCGCGGGGACCCGCCCGCCGACCGGTCCTGGGAGCCGCACCCCGAGGGCCTGCCGACCGCGAGCGCCCTCGTGGAGCTGCTGCGGGACGTCGAGCGGCGGCGGTGCGCGGGCAGCCCGGCGCAGGCGGTGCGCGCCGCCACCCGGCCGCTGTCCGTCGCCGTGGCGGCGTTCCCGCGCGGCAACGCGGGGGCCGGCAGCACCCGGGAGCAGGACGTCGCGGCCCTGCTCGCCAAGCAGCGCGCCGGCGCGGACTTCGCGATCACCCAGGTGTTCTACGACGCCGGGTCGTACCTCGAGCTCGTGGCCCTGGCGCGCGACGCGGGCGTCACGATCCCCATCCTCCCGGGCGTGATCCCCACCACCGACCCGGCCCGGCTCCGCCGCGTGGCGCAGCTGACCGGCGTGCCCGTCCCGAAGACACTGCTCGCGCGGCTCGACGCGTTCGACGCCGACGACCCGGCGGAGGTCGCGGCGCGGCACCGCCTGGGCACGCGGCTGGGCGTCGACCTGGTGAACGCCGTCCTCGACGGCGGCGCGCCCGGCGTGCACCTCTACACGTTCAACGCCCACGGCCCCGCGCTGGACCTGCTCGACGGCGCGGGCCTCGGCGGCGACGCCCCGCGGGCGCACCTGCGCGTCCCCCCCGAGCCGGCGGCCGCCGCGGCCGCCCCCACGACCACCCCGACCCCCGTTCCCACCAGCTGAGGCGAGAGATGACCGACCTGACTCACCCGTTCCCCGCCGGCACCGTCCTGGGCTACCCCCGGATCGGCCCGCGCCGCGAGCTGAAGAAGGCCCTCGAGGCGTTCTGGGCCGGCCGCGCGAGCGCCGAGGAGGTCGAGGCCACCGCCGCCGACCTGCGCCGCCGGACCCGCACCCGCCTGGCCGAGCTCGGCCTGGACACCCGGCTGCCCGCGATCCCGAGCGCCTTCTCGTTCTACGACCACGTGCTCGACGCGGCCGCGGTCCTCGGCGCCGTGCCCGAGCGGTTCGCCGACCTGCTCGCCGCCGACGGCGGCCTCGACCTCGCGGGGTACTCGACCGTGGCCCGCGGCCGCGGCGACGACCTGCCGCTCGAGATGACGAAGTGGTTCGACTCGAACTACCACTACCTCGTCCCGGAGATCGGCCCCGCGACGCCGTTCCGGTACGCCAGCGACCGCCCGGTGCGCGAGCTCGCGGAGGGCCTCGCGGACGGCGTGCTCACCCGCCCGGTGCTGGTCGGCCCGGTGACGTTCCTGGCGCTCGCCAAGGCCGCCGAGGGCTCGCCGGAGGACTTCCTGCCGATCGACCGGCTCGCCGACGTGCTGCCGGTGTACGCCGCGCTGCTCCGCGACCTCGCCCGCGCCGGCGCCACCTGGGTGCAGCTGGACGAGCCCGCCCTGGTCTCCGACTCGACCGGCGTCCCGGCCGACCGGCTGCTCGCGGCGGCCGCCGAGGCGTACCGCGCCCTGGCGACCGACCTGCCCGCCGCCGAGCGCCCGGCCATCCTCGTGGCCGCGCCGTACGGCGACCTCCAGGACGCGCTGCCGGTGCTGGCGGCCACGGAGGTCGAGGGCCTCGCGCTCGACCTGGTCCGCGGCGCGCTGCCCGCCGGCCCCGTCGAGGGCCTGGAGTCGAAGGTGCTCGTCGGCGGCGTGGTCGACGGCCACAACATCTGGCGCGCGGACCTCGACGCCGCGCTCGGCTCGCTCGAGTCGCTCGAGGGCCTCGGCGCCCGGCAGGTCGCCGTCGCCACGTCGACGTCGCTGTTCCACGTCCCGCACGACGTCGAGGACGAGCCGCAGCTCGACCCGACGCTGCGCTCCTGGCTCGCGTTCGCGGACCAGAAGGTCGCCGAGGTGGTCACCCTGGCGACCGGGCTGACCGAGGGCCGCGAGGCGGTGCACGCCGAGCTGCTCGCCGCCGCCGACGCGCGCCGGTCCCGCGCCGCGGCGCCGGGGGTCGTGCGGCCGGAGGTGCGGGAGCGGCTCACCGGGCTGCCGGCCGACGCGTTCCACCGCGGCGACTTCGAGGGGCGCCGGGTGGCGCAGGCCGAGCGCCTGCAGCTCCCCGCCCTGCCGACCACGACGATCGGCTCGTTCCCGCAGACGCCGGAGATCCGCGTGGCCCGCGCCGCGTTCGGCCGGGGCGAGCTCACCGCCGCGCAGTACGAGGACGAGATGAAGGCGGAGATCCGCCGGGTCGTCGAGCTGCAGGAGGAGTTCGGCCTCGACGTGCTCGTGCACGGCGAGCCCGAGCGCAACGACATGGTGCAGTACTTCGCCGAGAACCTGGACGGGTTCGCGGTGACCGCGAACGGCTGGGTCCAGTCCTACGGCTCGCGCTGCACCCGCCCGTCGATCCTGTGGGGCGACGTGTCCCGGCCGGCACCGATCACGGTGCCGTGGACGACGTACACGCAGTCCCTCACCGCCAAGCCGGTGAAGGGCATGCTGACCGGCCCCGTGACGATCCTGGCGTGGTCCTTCGTCCGCGACGACCAGCCGCTGGCCGACACCGCGAACCAGGTGGCGCTCGCCCTGCGCGACGAGATCGCCGACCTGGAGGCTGCCGGGACCGCGATCGTCCAGGTCGACGAGCCCGCGCTGCGCGAGCTGCTGCCGCTGCGCGCCGCCGACCACGACGCCTACCTCGACTGGTCGGTGCGCTCGTTCCGGCTCGCGACCTCGGGCGTGCGCCCCGACACCCAGATCCACACCCACCTCTGCTACTCGGAGTTCGGCGAGATCTTCGGGGCGATCGACGGCCTGGACGCCGACGTGACGTCGATCGAGGCGGCCCGGTCGAAGATGGAGATCCTCGGCGACATCGCCTCCGAGGGCTACCCCCGCGGCATCGGCCCGGGCGTGTACGACATCCACTCGCCACGCGTGCCGAGCGAGGCCGAGGTGACCGAGCTGCTCACCGAGGCGGTGCGGGTCGTCGACCCGGCGCAGCTCTGGGTGAACCCGGACTGCGGCCTCAAGACCCGCCGGTACGCCGAGGTCACCCCGTCGCTCCAGCACGTCCTGGCCGCCACCCGGACGGTGCGCGCGTCGCTGGCGGTGCCGACGGCCTGACGCGCCGCCGGCCCGGCGCGACCCGGACGCGCGACCGCCCCGGTCCCCCACGCGGGGGGCCGGGGCGGTCGTCGTGCGAGCCGCGTCGCGCGGTCAGGCGCTCGCACGCTCCTGCGGAGCGGCGTCGGCGCCCGCCTCGATGGTCGCCGGCGTCCCACCGGTGGTGACCTCGATGCGGCGCGGCTTGGCCTCCTCGGCCACGGGGATGGTCAGGCTGAGCACGCCGTCCGCGTACGACGCGGTGATGGCGTCCAGGTCGAGCCCGCGGCCGACGGTGAGCTGGCGCGCGTAGGTCCCGACCGGGCGCTCCTTGGCGAGCCACTGCACCCCGTCCTCCGTGCGCGCGGTGCGCTGCGCGCGGATCGTGAGAGTGCGGTCGTCGACGTTCACGTCGATCGAACCGGGGTCCGCCCCCGGCAGGTCGACGCTCAGGACGTAGTGGTCGCCCGAGCGGAACAGGTCCATCGGCATGGTCGCCGACGCGCGCTGCTGGCCGAGGACCTGGTTCATCAGCCGGTCCATCTCCTGGAACGGGTCGAATCGCGTAGCCACAGCCCGTCACCTCCTCGAAGCGTCACGGCGGTCCGGACGGTCCGGGACCGCTGCTGCCCCGGCGCTGCCGCGCCAGGAGGGCTACGAGAAATGTTCTAGCACTCGAGAGGTGCGAGTGCCAGATCGGGCGGGGTCGTGTTCGCTGACGGACGAACTCGCAGGTCAGGCCGGGCGCCGAGCGACGCCCGCCGGGTCCGTCGCCGCCGCCAGCGCCTCCACGATCCGCACGTCCGCGTCCAACCAGGGCACCGTGAGCCACTGCCCGCGCGGCAGCCAGCGCAGGTCGTCGTGCTCGACCAGGGGCCGCGGCTCGCCGGCGGTCACGCGGGCCAGCCAGAGCCGCATCACGTACCGCTCGCTGAGCCACCAGGCGCCGTCGTCGGGTCCGGCGAGCTCCGCGCCGAGCTCGACGGCGACGCCCAGCTCCTCGCGGATCTCCCGGTGCACGGCGTCCTCGGGGGACTCGCCCGGCTCCACCTTGCCGCCGGGGAACTCCCACCGGCCCGCGAGGCTCACGGGCGCGCGGCGGCGGGCCGCCAGCAGGGCGCCCGGGGCGGCGAGGTCGTCGACCAGCGCGGCGGCGACGACGAGGACGGGGCGGGTCATGCCGCCCAGTCTCCCAGGCCCTCGTGTCGCGCGCGTGACGCGGCCGTGGCCCGCGCGATGGATCCACTCGCACCGGCACGCCCGCGCGCGTCGGTGCGAGTGGATCCCTCGGCCGGAGCTCAGTCCTGCCGCAGCTCGTTCTTGAGCTCGCGCTGCGCCTGCTCCAGCGCCTCGCGCGCCGGCACACCGGACTCGTAGATCTCGGTGAGCGTCACGGTGCCGAACCGGCTGTTCACCGCCGGCAGGTCGGGGCTGGCGAACGACTCGAAGTGCCCGATCCCGTCCTTGACCTCGTTCAGCACGTCGAACAGGTTGGTCGTGAAGTACTGGTTGAACTGGTTCTCCGGGTTCCGGGTGACCTCCTCGTCCTCCCACACCGCCATGTTCACGGGGTCGAACCCGAGCACCTCCCACACGGCGACGTTGGCCTCCGGGGAGAGCTTGGCGAACGCGAGCCACTCCGCCGCCAGGTCACGGACGGGCGAGTCCGCCGCGACCGCCGTGCCGGTGCCCCCGCCGCCGATCGTCAGCGTGTCCGACCCGGGCACGACCGGCGCGGGCGCGATGGCGATCTTCCCCGCGAGGTCGGGCATGTAGTCGACGAACCGCGAGGTGTACCAGGCGGGGTAGACGATCGCGGCGTAGTCGCCCCGCGCGATGGCCCCGTACGCCTCCTCGTCGTCGGGGCTCGATCCCGGGATCGGCGAGATCGCGCCTGCGTCGACCATGGCCTGCATCATCTCGAAGGACTCGACCACGACCGGGTCGTCGACCTGGACCGTGCCGTCCTCGGCGAACAGCTCGCCACCGTTCTGGGCGATCACCAGCGGCTCCACGAAGAACACGTCGGTGTTCGCCGTGCCGAACGCCCGCCCCGTGGCGGCGCTGTACTCCGCCCCCGCTGCGGCGAAGTCGTCCCAGGTGGCGATCGTCGTGTAGTCGACGCCCGCCTCGTCGAGCAGCTCGGTGTTGTAGAACGTGACGAACGCGCCGACGTGGGTCGGGAGCCCGTAGACCGCGTCGCCGCGGCTGTACAGGTCGAGGCGCGCCTCGACCACGTCGTCGCGGTAGGGCTCGGCGACGGCGGACAGGTCCATGAGCGGCGGGGTGTCGCCACGCACGAAGTTGGCGAACTTCGTCACCTCGATGTCGACCAGGTCCGGCATGCCGGTGCCGGAGTTGGCCGCGAGCTGCAGCTTGTTGTGCATGTCCTGGTAGGGGTACACGGTCAGGCGCAGGTCGATCGCACGGTCCGGGTTCAGCTCGTTCCACCGGTCCGCCATCTGCTCGTAGAGCACCCCGTGCAGCTCGCCGAAGATCCACATCTCCACGGGCGTCGAGCCGTCCGAGTTGCTCGGGGCGTCCCGCGGGCTGTCCGCCCCGCCCCCGGTCCCGCACGCGAGGCACGCGGCGAGCACCATCGCACCGGTCACCGCGGACGCCGTCGTCCTTGTTCGTGACATTCTGCTTCTCCTTTGTGTGCGTCGCACGGGTCAGCCCTTGACGGCGCCCGCGGTCATTCCCTCCACGAAGAACCGCTGGAAGGCGAGGAAGAGGACCAGGATCGGGACGAGCGAGAAGAACGACCCGACGATGAGGAGGCCGTAGTTGTTCGCGTACGGCGTGATGAGGGTGTTCAACCCGATCGGCAGCGTGAACTTCTCGGAGGAGCGCAGCACGAGGAGCGGCCACAGCAGGTTGTTCCAGCACATCATCCCGTTGAGGATCGCCATGGCGGCGATCGCGGGGCGCGCGATCGGCAGGACGAGCCGGAAGAAGATGCCGAACTCCGTGACGCCGTCGACGCGGCCGGCCTCGAGGATCTCCTTGGGCACCCCGAGGAAGTACTGCCGGAAGAAGAAGATCGTCACCGCCGCGGCCAGGAACGGGATCACGATGACCGCGTAGGTGTCGGCGAGCCCCATCTCGTTCACCTGGACGTAGAGCGGCAGCATCACCATCTCGAACGGGACGGCCATGATGGCGAGCACCGCGATGAACAGCGGGGTGCGGCCGCGGAAGTCGTACATCGCGAAGCCGTAGGCCACGAACGAGCTCACGAGCAGCGTCCCGACCACCTGGACCACCGTCACGACGAGCGAGTTGGCGAACCACCGGAAGTACGGCCCGGAGTCGGTGAACAGCATCGTCCAGTTGTCCAGGCTGAGCGTCGCCGGGTCGACGGCGAGCGTGATCCCGCCGCGCATGATGTCGGCGCCCGACTGGAACGTGGCGACGAGGATCGCGGCGAGCGGGACGAGGGCGACGAGCGCGATCGCGATCAGAACGGCCGACTGCAGGGCCGACAGCGCCCGGACGCCGCGCGGGGCGGCCCGACGGGGACCCTGCTCGGACGCGGGCGGGGCTGGGGACGCGGGGCGGGGGCGCGCGGGGGCCGCGGTCATCGCACGTGCTCCTTCTTGAAGGTGCCGGAGAGCGTCAGCTGCGTGATGTTGATCGCCATGACCACGACGAGCAGCACGATCCCGACGGCGGACGCGAACCCGAGGTCGTTCTGCTCGATGCCCCGGCGGTAGAGGTAGCCGACGACGGTCAGGCCCTGGTTGTTGGGGGACGCGTTCCCGCCGTAGAGCATGAAGCTCTCGAGGAACATCGCGAGGCCGCCGTACACGCTGATGGTGGTGACGTAGACCATCGTCGGCCGGAGGTTCGGCACCGTGATCCGCAGGAACTGCTGGCGCTTGTTGGCGCCGTCGATCGACGCCGCCTCGTAGTACTCGCCGGGGATCGACTGCATCCCGGCGATGAAGTACATGGTGTTGACCCCGGTCCAGCGCCAGACGGCGAGCGCCAGGAGCGCCGCCAGCCCGGTGAGGTCCTCGCGCAGCCACCGGACGGGCCCGAGCCCGACCAGCTGCAGCACCTGGTTCATCACCGCGTTCTCCGACTCGGAGAACATGAGCCGGAACACCAGGCCGGCGACCACCACCGAGGTGAGCGCGGGGACGAAGAGGGATGCCTTGAAGAACGCCTTGACCCGCGGGCTGCCGATCCGGGAGTTCACCACGGCCGCGAGAAGCATCGGGATCGGGATGAGGAGCGCCAGCGTCAGGACCATGTACCGCGCGCTGTTGAACATCGCGGTCCAGAAGACGCTGTCGTTCCACAGGCGGGCGTAGTTGTCGAGGCCGACCGAGGTGGTCTGGCCGTAGAGGACCTCCTGCGTCGACATCACGACGGAGCGGGCGACCGGGATGATCCAGAACAGCGCCAGCGTGGCCACGAACGGCAGGATGAAGAGGTACGGCGCGAGCCGTTGGGAGTACAGGAGCCGCCGCACGGGGGCGGCACCCCCTCGGCCGGACCTCCGGGCGGTGACGGGCATGACGGCAGGACCTCCTGGGCACGGGGCGTCAGGGGCGCGCTGGACGCGACCCTCGGGCGCACCGCCCGGGCACGGCTGAGACCGTGAAACGGATGCCAGGACGGACATGCGGCGCACGCCTGCGTGCGCCGGACTGTCGAGAAAACCTTTCGCACTCTTGCGAGCTGTCGGCAACGTATCGGCGCGCTGAGAGGCCTGTCAACGCGCATTCTGGCGCGGCTGACCGACCGATACGCAAGCGTGAACTGTGCGGAAAGTCTTTCCTCGTCAGGGGCGGTCGGGCGGTCAGCCGATCGCGAGCAACCCCGCCAGGCTGACTGCCATCGCCACGACCGTCGCCACCGCGCCGAGCGCCAGCGGCCGACCTCCGGTCCGCACCAGCCGCCCCAGGTGGATCTGCGTCCCGAGGGCCGTCATCGCCGCCCCGAGGAGCAGCGTGGTGACCGGCTTCACCGCCGGCAGGACGACCTCCGGGACGAGGCCGGCCGACCGCACCGCCACCGCGACGACGAACCCGACCACGAACAGCGGTACGAGCGGCGCCGCACCGCGCCGGCGCCCGGGAGCGTCTCCCGCCGCACCGCCGCCGTCCCCGCCGCGGGCGCCAGCCCGCCGCCGCACCAGCCCGACCCCCGCCACGAGCGGTGCGAGCAGCACGACCCGTGCGAGCTTCGCGACCACCGCGACCGACAGCGCCGCGGCCGACACGGTCCCCGCCGCGGCCACCACCTGGGCGACCTCGTGCACCGACATCCCCGCCCAGAGCCCGGCGGTCCGGTCGGGGAGCCCGAGCGCGCCCGCCGCGAGCGGGACCACCAGGATCGCGAGGCTGCCGTAGACGGTCACCAGCGCGACGGCGGTGGCGACCTCGTCCTCCTCGGCCTCCGCGACGGGGCTCATCGCCGCGACCGCGGCGGCCCCGCAGATCGAGAACCCGGTCGCGACGAGCAGCGTCAGGCGCCGCCCCACGCCGAGGACGCGGCCCAGCCACAGCGTCGCGGCGAACGTCGCGGACACCGTCGCCAGCAGCACGACCGCCTCACCCGCCCCCAGCCCGAGCAGGTCCCGGACCGAGAGCTGCAGCCCGAGCAGGACGACCCCGGCGCGGAGCACCCGCCGGGCCGTCCACGCGAGCCCCGGCTCGAGCACCGCCGGGACCAGCCCCGCGGACCGGGCGATAGCGCCGAGCACGATGGCGACCAGCAGGCCCGGCAGCACGGGGACGAGGGCCGTCAGGCCGAGGCAGGCGGCGCCGACGAGCAGCGCGGCGGCCAGCCCGGGCACGACGGCCCGGTCGAGGCCGAGCACACGCCGACGGGCGACGGGCGGAGCGGTGGAGACGGGGGGCGGAGCGGGCAGCACCCTCCCAGCATCCGGCGCCGCGCGCCGCTGCGGAACGCCGACCTGCCTGCCGCGCTCTAGCCTGAGGCTATGGACCCCGTCCCCCCGCGGCGCATCCCGCTCGGCGCCCTCGAGCTGCTCGAGGCCGTCGACGCGCACGGCTCCCTGTCCGGCGCCGCTCGGGCCCTGGGCCTCGCGCAGCCGTCGGTCAGCACCGGCCTGCGCCGGCTCGAGCGGCAGACCGGCCTGACGCTGGTGACGCGCGCGGCGTCCGGCACTCGGCTGACCCCGTCGGGCACGGCCCTGCTCGGGCGGGCCCGGGACGTCCTGGCGGCCTCCGACGCGCTCGAGCGCGAGGTGCAGGCGCTGCGCAGCGCCCAGCAGGGCCGGGTCCGGGTGGCCGCCAGCCTGAGCGTCGCCGAGTACCTCGTCCCGGGGTGGCTGGCGACGCTGCCCGCCAGGGCGGCGGTCGTCGACCTGGTGGTCGCCAACTCCCGCGACGTGATGGACGCGGTCCTGCACGGCCGCGCCGACCTGGGGTTCGTCGAGGGCCCGGACGTCGCCGACGGCCTTGACGCCCGGCCGGTCGGCGACGACGAGCTGGTCGTCGTCGTCGCGCCCGGCCACCCGTGGGCCCGCCGGCGGCGGCCGGTCACCGCGGTGGAGCTGGCGCGCGCGCCCCTGGCCGTGCGCGAGGCCGGGTCCGGCACCCGCGCGGTGCTGGAGCAGGCGCTGACCGCCGCGGGCCACCCGCTCGCCGGCTCGCCCGCGCAGCTCGGGTCGACGTCCGCGGTGAAGAACGTGGTGCGGGGCGGGAGCGCCGCGGCCGTGCTGTCCCGGCTGACCGTCGCCGACGAGATCGCCCGCGGCGACCTGGTCCGCGTCGCGGTCGAGGGTGTCGACCTCACCCGCACGCTCCGGATGGTGTGGGCCAGGTCCCGGCGACCGACCCCGTCCGCGCGCGACCTCGCCGCGCACGTCCTGCGCGCGACGACCTCCGGCTAGCCCACGCCGGCCTGGTCGCGCAGCTCCGCGTACCGGTCCGCCTGGTCGGGGCACAGGTGCTCGACGGCGGCGTCCCAGACCACGAGCGCGTACTCCTCGTCCTCGGCGAGCCACCGCGCGAACGCGCTCTCGCCGCCGTCGCCCTCGACGCCGTCGATCCCCGCCATGGCCTGGCACGGCTGGCTGCCCATCGCGAGGGTGTCCCGGGCCAGCCACTCCTCGCTGAGGTCGACGCCCTCGTGCTCGGCGATCGCGTCGACGAACGCCTGCTCCCGCTCGGCCTCCGACGGGCCGCCGCAGGCGGCGAGCAGCGGGGCAGCCAGCAGCGCCCCGAGGAGCGCCGTCCCGGTCCGCACGGTCGTCATCCGTCCCCCTCGTCCAGCCGGACCGGCTCCGTGCGCCGGTCCGCGGGGACGAGGCTACTGGTCAGGCGCGCGGCACGACGACGAGCAGGTCGCCGACCTGGCACCCGAGCACGTCGCACACGGCGGTCAGGGTCGAGAACCGGATCGCGCGCGCCCGGTCGTTCTTCAGCACCGACAGGTTCACCACGGTCACGCCCACCAGCTCGGCGAGCCGGGCGAGCGTCATCCCGCGCTCCGCCAGCAGCTCGTCCAGCCGGCAGTGGATCCGCCCGGCGTCGTCCTCGGGCGGCATCAGACCAGACCCTCGGTCTCGCGCTCCAGCCGCTCCCCCGCGTGGAAGGCGGCCGCGAGCGCGCCCACGGCCATGGACGCGAGGATCGGCGTCCACGACACCTGGAACGTGATCTGCTCCATGACCGCCCGGTCGGCGATCTGCGCCAGCACCCCGTTCGACGCCAGCACCGAGCAGCCGAACCAGGCGACCCACCCGCCGGCGATCAGCAGCGACACCGCCGTGATCAGCCGGGTGGTCGTGCGGGAGAAGAACTGCCCCGCCAGCATCCGCCGGGACAGCAGCAGCACGCACACGGTGACGCCGATCGTGGCGAGCGGCGGCACCGCGGCGGCACCGAGCGCCGCCACGTAGGTGGCGGCCGGCAGGTCCGACACGGTGAGGGTCGCGGTGTCCACCGTCGCCGCGACCGCGGCACCGTCGGGCCCCAGCGGGAGGTCGACGGTCGCGCCCATGATCATCACGTCCACGGGGGCGTCCCGGTTCGGGAGGATGCGTACCACCGAGGCGACGAGGCCGATCGCCTGCCAGACGATCACGGCGGCGCCCACCACGAGCAGGGACAGCAGGTCGGACCGGCTGGTGAACCAGGGTGTCCGGGTCGTCATGGCGCCTCCCAGGCGTATCGAAGATCGATGTTATCGATTGACGATATGCCATCGGGCGTCCCCCGTCGACCCCGTGCGGGGACGACGCAGGGCCGCGACCCCCGGCGAGGGGGGTCGCGGCCCTGGTGGTTCCCGTCACCCCCGGCGAGGGGGGTCGCGGTGCGTCAGCGCATGCCGGCGGCCTGGGCCCAGGCGACGGCCTCGGCCCGCGTGGAGACGCCGATCTTGCGGTACACCGACCGCACCTGCGACTTCACGGTGTTGCGCGTGACGAAGAGCTTGCGGGCGATGTCCTCGAGGGTGACGTCCTCCGCCAGCTCGGCGAGGACGACCCGCTCACGCGTCGTGAGCGGCTCACCCAGGATGCTGGTGGACGCGGTGGGGGCGATCTCCAGGGTGGCCATGCTGTCCTCCGGTCTGCGTGTGGCGAGTCCCGGCTGCTGGGGGTCTCCGGCTGCCGTCTACCGGTGTTGATCGGCAAGTGTGGCGGCCTCGATCGCAGTTGGTTTCTCACCCGTTCCCGGGGACGTGCGGACGATGCGGGACGGACCGCCCATGTGCTAGGACCGAAGGCCCAGGTCATCGTCCGGCAAGCGGTCTCCTGAGAGGCTCCTCAGAAACACCCGAACGGGCTAACCGCCGTCCGGGGGAGTCTCAGTCCGTGAGCGTCGCCGCGTACTCCTCGGCGGACAGCAGCGGGCCGGCGCTCGTGACGTCCACCCGGAACAGCCAGCCGGCCCCGTAGGGGTCCCCGTTCACGACCGACGGCTCGTCGACCGCCTCCTGGTTCACCTCGACCACGGTGCCCGCCACCGGGGAGTACAGCTCGGACACGGACTTGGTCGACTCGACCTCGCCCACGACCGCTCCCGCCGCGATCTCGCTGCCGACGGTCGGCAGCTCGAGGTAGACGATGTCGCCGAGCGCGTCGGCGGCGTTCTTGGTGATGCCGACGGTGGCCGGCTCGGCGCCGTCGATCCACTCGTGCTCGGCGGTGTACTGCAGGTGCGTGGGGACGTCGCTCATGGTGCTCTCCGGGGTTCTGCTCGCGAGCGGGCGCTCGCCGGCGGGTGGGGTGGTCGGGAGTCCGTCGGTCAGGACCGACGGTAGAACGGCAGCGCCACCACGCGGACCGGCTCGCGCCGGCCGCGCACGTCCACCGCGAGCTCCGTGCCCTCGGCGCTGACCTCGGGGGTCACGTACGCCATGGCGATCGGGGTGCCCAGCGTCGGCGAGGGCGCACCCGACGTGACGCGGCCGACCGTGACGGCGTCCTCGGCGGTCGAGGTCAGGACCTCGTAGCCGTGCCGGGCGGCGCGCCGGCCGGAGCCGACGAGGCCGACGAGCACGCGGGACGGGGTCGCGTGCGCCCGGGAGGCGAGCGCCGCACGGCCGACGAACGGCAGCGGCTCGCCGTCGGCGGTCGTCTTGTCCAGGCGGACCACGCGGCCGAGGCCCGCGTCGTGCGGGGCGGTGGTGGTGTCGAGCTCGTTGCCGTACAGCGGCATGCCCGCCTCCAGCCGCAGGCTGTCGCGAGCCGAGAGCCCGGCAGGCACCAGGCCGAGCGGGACGCCCGCGGCGAGCAGGTCCCGCCACAGACCGGGTGCGGCGGCGGCCGGCACGAACAGCTCGAAGCCGTCCTCGCCGGTGTAGCCCGTGCGGGCCACCAGCGCCTCGACACCGCCGACGGTGGCGGGCACGCCCGCGTAGTACTTCACGTCGCGGACCGCGTCGGCGTGGGCGGGTTCGGTGAGACCGACGACGATCTCGGCGGACCGGGGGCCCTGCACCGCGATGAGCGCCGTCTCCAGGGACCGGTCGGTGAGCGAGGCCTCGAACGGCGCCAGCCGCTCGGCCAGCGCGGCGGCGACCACCGCGACGTTCGAGGCGTTCGCCACGACCAGGTAGGCCTCGTCGGCGAGCCGGTAGACGATCAGGTCGTCCAGGATCCCGCCGTCCTCCTGCACGATCATCGTGTACCGCGCCCGGCCGACCGCGAGGCCGGAGATGTTCCCGACCAGCGCGTGGTCGAGGCCGGTGCCGGCCCCGGGGCCGTCCACGTGCAGCTCGCCCATGTGCGACAGGTCGAACAGCCCGGCCGCGGTCCGGACGGCCTGGTGCTCGGCGAGGTCGCCGGCGTACCGCAGCGGCATCATCCAGCCGGCGAACGGCGTCATCGTGGCGCCGAGCGCGACGTGCTCCGCGTGCAGCGGGGACAGCACGGCCCCCGTCGCGTCGTCGGTGGTCGGGGTGGTCGTCTCGGTCACAGCGCGGCTCCCTCGGCGTAGGCCTCGATGGGCGGGCAGGCGCAGACGAGGTTCCGGTCCCCGTGCGCGCCGTCGATCCGCCGGACCGGCGGCCAGTACTTCCCGGCGCGCAGGCCCGCGACCGGGTAGGCCGCGAGCTCGCGGCCGTAGGGCTTGTCCCAGTCGTCCGCGACCAGCGACCCCGCGGTGTGCGGGGCGTTCCGCAGCGGCGACTCCGCGACGGACCAGCGCCCGGCCGCGACCGCGTCGATCTCGGCGCGGATCGCGACCATCGCCTCGACGAACCGGTCGAGCTCCGCGACGTCCTCGGACTCGGTGGGCTCCACCATCAAGGTCCCGGCCACCGGGAACGACAGCGTCGGCGCGTGGAAGCCGTAGTCCATCAGCCGCTTGGCCACGTCCTCGGCCGTCACGCCGGTCTGCTTGGTGATCGCGCGGAGGTCGAGGATGCACTCGTGCGCCACCAGGCCGGCGGGGCCGGTGTAGAGCACCGGGAAGTGCGGGGCGAGCCGCGAGGCCAGGTAGTTGGCGGACAGCACGGCGGTCTCGGTGGCGCGACGCAGGCCGTCGCCGCCCATCAGCGCGACGTACGCCCAGGAGATCGGCAGGATGCCGGCGGACCCGAACGGCGCGGCCGACACGGCGGGAGCGGCCCCGCCGGCGAGCGGGCCCTCGTCCCCCGTCCACACCGCGTCGGTCGCCGGCAGGTACGGCACCAGGTGCGCAGCCACGCCGATCGGGCCGACGCCCGGGCCGCCGCCGCCGTGCGGGATGCAGAACGTCTTGTGCAGGTTGAGGTGCGAGACGTCGCCGCCGAACTCGCCCGGGCGGGCGAGGCCGACGAGTGCGTTCAGGTTCGCGCCGTCGATGTAGACCTGGCCGCCCGCGGCGTGCACCAGGTCGCAGACCTCGCGCACGTCCTCCTCGTAGACGCCGTGCGTCGACGGGTACGTGATCATGATCGCGGCCACCCGGGGGCCGTGCTGCTCGAGCTTCGCCCGCAGGTCGTCCAGCTGCACCGAGCCGTCCTCGGCGGTCGCGACGACGACCACCCGCATGCCCGCCAGCGCGGCGGAGGCCGCGTTGGTGCCGTGCGCCGAGGCCGGGATCAGGCAGAGGTCGCGCACCGGGACGTCCTCGGGCGCGGCGCCGGCGGCGATCGCCTCGGCGCGCCGGCCCTCGTGGTACCCGCGGATCGCGAGCAGCCCGGCGAACTCGCCCTGCGAGCCCGCGTTCGGCTGCACCGACACCGCGGCGTACCCGGTGATCTCGGCCAGCCAGCCGGTCAGGTCGCCGATCAGCTCGGCGTAGCCCGCGGCCTGCTCGGCCGGCACGAACGGGTGCACGCCGGCGAACCCGGGCCAGGAGATGGCCTCCATCTCGACCGTCGCGTTGAGCTTCATCGTGCAGGAGCCCAGCGGGATCATCGTCCGGTCGAGGGCGAGGTCCTTGTCCGACAGGGCGCGCAGGTACCGGAGCATCGCGGTCTCGGACCGGTGCCGGTGGAACACCGGGTGCGTCAGGTAGTCGCTCGTCCGGCGCAGGTGGACCGGGATCGCCGGGGCGTCGAGGCCGTCGGCCGGGCCGGTGGCGAGCGCGCCCGCGTCCGCGTTGGCGAACGACGCCAGGACCTCGGCCACGTGCGCCTCGGTGGTCACCTCGTCGCAGGTCACCTGGACGTGGTCGTCGTCCGCGGCCCAGACGTTGATCCCGCGGGCGGCCGCGGCGGCGACCACGGCGCGCGCCCGGCCCGGCACCACGGCGCGGACGGTGTCGAAGAACTGCGCGTGCTCGACGGCCACGCCGCCGGCTCGCAGCCCGTCCGCGAGCGCGACGGCCCGCGCGTGCACCCGCTCGGCGATCTCCCGCAGGCCGTCGGGCCCGTGGTAGACCGCGTACATCGAGGCGACGATCGCCAGCAGGGCCTGCGCGGTGCAGATGTTGCTGGTCGCCTTCTCGCGGCGGATGTGCTGCTCGCGCGTCTGCAGGGCGAGCCGGTACGCGGTGGCGCCATCGGCGTCGATCGACACCCCGACCAGGCGGCCGGGGAGCGAACGCTCCAGGCCGGTGCGCACGGCCATGTAGGCGGCGTGCGGGCCGCCGTAGAACAGCGGGACGCCGAACCGCTGGGCCGAGCCGACCGCGATGTCGGCGCCCTGCTCCCCCGGCGGCGTGAGCAGCGTGAGGGACAGCAGATCGGCGGCGACGGTGACCAGCGCGCCCGCGTCCTTGGCGGCGGCGATCAGCGGTGCGAGGTCGCGCACGGCGCCGGACGCACCGGGCGCCTGGAGCACGAGGCCGACCAGCGCGTCCCCGCCGAGGTCCGGCAGGCCGTCCGTCAGGTCCGCGACCCGCACGCCGAGCCCCGCCGCCTCCGCGCGGCCCAGCGTGACCGCGAGGGTCTGCGGCAGGCAGTCGGCGTCCAGCACGACGACGCCCGTGCGGCCCTTGGCCGCGCGGTGCATGAGCGCGACCGCCTCGGCGACCGCGGTGGCCTCGTCGAGCAGCGACGCGTTGGCGACCGGCAGCGCGGTGAGGTCGGCGACCACGGTCTGGAAGTTGAGCAGCGCCTCGAGCCGGCCCTGGGAGATCTCCGGCTGGTAGGGCGTGTACGCGGTGTACCAGGCCGGGGACTCGAGCACGTTCCGGCGGATCACCGGCGGCGTCACGGTGTCGTGGTAGCCCAGGCCGATCATCTGGGTCAGCACGGTGTTCTTGTCCGCGATCGTCCGCAGCGCGGCCAGCACCTCGGACTCGCCGCGCGCCTCGGGCAGCGCGAGCGGGCGGTCCGTGCGGATGCTCGCCGGGACCGCCGCGTCGATCAGCGCGTCCAGGCTCGGCCAGCCGTCGCCGACGTGCGCGAGCAGGCCCGCGACGTCGGCCGGGCGGGGACCGACGTGCCGGTCGGCGAAGCCGCGCGCGGCGTCGGTGCGGTCCGCGGGCGCGGCGGCGCGCGGGGTCCCGGCGGCCGTCGTGCGGGCGTCGGTGGGGAGGTCCTCGAGGTGGGTCACGCGGCTGCTCCGGGCGGGTCGGACGTGCAAGGCGGACGGGCGGGTGGTGCGCGTCTCCCCGCTCTGTCATCCGCCGGCCGCGGGCGTGCCGCGGACGTACGACCTGAGAGTTTTGCCGGTCCGCCGTGCCCGTG
Organism: Cellulomonas sp. PS-H5; assembly: GCF_019265565.1. Taxonomy (NCBI): domain Bacteria; kingdom Bacillati; phylum Actinomycetota; class Actinomycetes; order Micrococcales; family Cellulomonadaceae; genus Cellulomonas; species Cellulomonas sp. PS-H5. The sequence continues at coordinate 50,005 of NZ_JAHVCI010000017.1, read as the reverse complement.
AGGGCCGGGGCGCGCCGACTTGCACCGTCGGTGGGCCGGCGTGCGCCGGCCGCTTTCCAGAGTTGCCTCGCCACGGCGGTACGGGGGCCTGAGAGATTCCCGGGGAGGGTTGCTCCTTCGGCGCCTCGCGGTCACGACCGCCGGGGCGGTCGCGCGGGAGGGCTCTCCCGCCGCGGTTCGAGCAGCGTGTTGAGTTGTCTGGGTCACAGCCTAACCGCGGTCGTGGGCCGTTCGTCCCGCGCGTCCGCCCGTCGGCCGTTACGGCTCCGTGAACTCTGCCGCGGGCAGCGGCAGCACGACAGTCGCGGCCGAGTCGGCGCCGCGGGCGCGCGCGTGCGCCACCACGCGCTCCACCTCCGGGAGCGGCCCCTCGACCAGCACCGGCTGGCCCGCGCCGGGGTCGCCGGACCAGCGCACGGCCGCGCCCTCGGGCGGCACGAACGCCCCGGACTCCCGCGGCAGGTGCACCACCGCGGCGGCGCGGACCGCCGGGTCGTCGACCGCGCGCACCTCGGCCGACCGGACGGCCGCGAGCCGCCGCAGCGTGCGCAGGAGCAGGCGCTGCCGGCGCTCGGAGGCCGTGAACGTGACGACGATGAGGCCGACGCCGTCGGCGACGTCGCCGGTGGTCAGCGAGTCGAACGAGACGCCCCGGGTGGAGAACACGCCGGTCAGCGCGGTGAGGGTGCCCGTCGCGTCGGCGCCTGCCACGAAGGCGACCCAGCGGCGGTCGGGGCCCGGGACGCCCCCGGCGGCGCCCGCGGGCCCGACGGCGGTCACCGGCCCGCCCCCGCGCCCAGGCCCCACGGCGCGAGCATCGCGTCGATCCGCGCGGCGGAGGCCAGCAGCCGGCGCGCCTCGTCCGGCGCGGGCTCGTCCAGCAGCACGCGCGTCCAGCCCTCGGGTCCCAGCACCACCGGCACCCCGAGCACCCCGCGCAGCGGCGTCCCCGCCACGGCCACCTCCCCGTCCAGCGCGACCTGGCCCGCGACGACGATGTCCCGCCCGTCGAGCACGGTGTCCACCAGGTCGACCGTCGCGTTCGCGGTGGCCGCCGCCGTCTTGGCCCCGCTCTGGTGCGTGAGCCACGGCCGCGCGACGCCGCGCAGGTCCGGCGGCCACGTCTCGACCAGGTCGAAAGCCGCAGCCACGTCGTCGGCCATCAGGCCGCCGAGGTCCCGCTTGGCGTCCTCGATCTCGGCCGCGAACCCGTCGAGGGTCCGCCCGCCGCGCAGCGCCGCCACCGCGCGCCGCCGCTCCTCGACGTCGAGCCCGCTGATCCGGACCGTCGACCACAGCGGCACCAGATCGTCCCCGTGCTGCCCCGCGACGAAGCCCCCGACCCGGTGCCGGCGCACGCCGAGGGACACCGCGACCTCGCGGCGGAACCGCAGCGTGTCCAGCCAGGCGCCCATCCCGATCACCCGGTGCCGGCCCAGCTCGCGGGCCACCACGGCGACGCCGAGCTCCACGGGGTTCGACACCACGACGACGACCTCGTGCCCCGAACCGTGCCGGGCGATGGCGCGGGCGTAGGAGGCGAACACCTCGTGGTTCTCCGCCGCGAGCGCCGCGCGGTCCGTCACCGCCCCGACGCGCGCGGGCGCGGTCCGGCCGGCGGTCAGGACGACGACATCGGCGACCACGTCCTCGGGGTCGAGCGCCACGTCGATGAGCGGCGCGTGCTCGTCGTAGGCGTCGACCAGGTCGGCGCGCAGCCCGTAGGACGCCCGCCCGGACGCGCCGCCCGGCCGCCCGACCAGCTGCAGCCGCGACGTCGTCGGCAGCACCCGCCGCTCGATGAGCTGCGCGCACACCTGCCGCCCGACGTCACCCGTCGCTCCCAGCACCGCCACGTCCACGCGCCGACCCTAGGGCAGACGCACCCGGTGCGCGGCGAGGACGACCGCTCACGACCCGACGTCGCCGGCCGATGGGCTCGTTGCGCCGTCCGGGGTACGCGCGCGCGAACGCCTGCCCGGCCGTGCGGTCGGGCGGCATCATCTCCAGCGTGCGACGAGCGGGGTCCCCGCAAGTTCGCCGTCCGGACCCAGGGCCCGAGGAGGACCCCCATGACGACCCGCCGACCGCTCCGCCGCCTCCGACTGACCACCGCCGCCGCCGCGACGCTGGCCGTGCTCGCGCCCACCGCGGCGATGGCCGACCAACCCACCACCGGCTACGAGGTCGACGGGCGGGTGGTGTACCGCACCGCCGACCTCCCGTCGCAGCACGGCGACGGCCACTTCGAGGAGGGCTCGGTCACCACGGCCTACGCCGAGGTCGACGGCGCGTACGTCGACCTGTCCGCGGTGCAGGCGCCCACCGTCGGGACCGGCACCCCGACGGGGCTCCCGGCGGGTTCCGGGGTGACGGTCACGATCGAGGCCCCCGCCGGTCTGGCGGAGTCCGAGGTCGTCGACCTCGTGACGACCGCCTCGCCGGACGACGCGACCGGTGGGGACGCCGCCCGGGTCGTGGACGCCGTCGTCACCGAGAGCGGCCCCCACGCCTCGTCGCTGCCCACCGCCGGGCTCGTGTCCGGGGTGCACCAGCTCGTCGTCGTCCCGGTGCGGTGGTCGGCGACGGACGCCGTGCCGACCGCCGCGCTCACCGCCGCCGCCTCGGGGACCGAGGAGTACTGGGAGCGGCAGAGCGGCGGGCGGATCGACGTGCAGCCCACGGTCGCCGGGGCGGTGACGATGCCGCGCGACGAGCTCTGCGACGTCGACGCGATCATGGACCAGGTGGTGGCGGCCACGGGGATCGCGCCGAGCACCACCCGGCACGTCGCCGCGGCCTTCCCCGAGATCGACGCGTGCGAGTTCTCCGGGCTCGCCTCGATCACCGGGGGTGCGATCTGGCTGAACGGCGACACGTCGACGTACGTCCTGGCGCACGAGCTCGGGCACAATCTCGGCCTCGGCCACGCGAACACGCTGACCTGCAGGTCGGGCAGCTCTCGCACCCCGCTCACGTCGGACCTCGCCGGCTGCACCGCGGTCGAGTACGGCGACAACACCGACGTGATGGGCCAGGGACGCAACCTCAGCTCGCCCGGCAGCATCAGCTCGGGGTTCGCCCAGTCGCTCGGGTGGGCGGACGTCGTCACGGTCCCGGGCCCGCCCGCGATCTTCCGGCCCATGACCGTCGACCTCCAGCCGCTGTCGCAGGCGACCGGCGTGCGCGGCGTCCGGCTGACCGCCCCGGCGGGGCCCGTGTTCGTCGACTACCGCCCGGCCGTCGGCGCCGACGCCCTGCACGAGCCCGGGTGGGCGGGGGTCCAGGCGCGGCTGATCCTGTCGGACAGCTCCTTCCCGTTCCCGACGAGCTACCTCCTCGACCTGCAGCCGGCGCGCGCTCCGTTCACGAACCCGTCGCTCCCCGCCGGGCAGACCTGGCGCGTGAGCGACCGGGGCACCGGCGTCACCACCACGTCTCTCGGTGCGGCCGCCCGCGTCGTGATCGAGGTGGCGCCCGGCGCTGCGCAGGACGAGCGCTACGTCACGCGGGTCTACCAGGACCTGTTCGGGCGCGCGCCGGACCCCACCGGCCTCTCCGGATGGACGTGGGCCCTCGCCGGGGGCACCCCGAGGATCGCGGTCGCGAACTCGATCACCGGGTCCGACGAGTACCGGGCCGGCCTGATCGCCGGCGCCTACCGCACCTACCTCGACCGGGGCCCCGACCCCGTGGGCAGCGACGCCTGGCTGGCGGCGATGCGGGGCGGGAGCACCATCCAGGGCATCGAGTCCGGATTCATCGCGTCGTCCGAGTACTACCAGCGGGCCGGCGGGACGGACGCGGCCTGGGTCTCCCGCCTGTACCGCAACGTGCTGAACCGCGAGGCAGCGCCCTCGGAGGTGGCCACCTGGACCCGGCAGCTCACGCTCGGCGCGTCCCGGCAGACCGTCGCGACGGGCTTCCTCCTGTCGTCCGAGCACCTCACCACGGTGGTGGACGGGTACTACGTCGCTCTGCTGGGGCGGCACATCGACCCGACGGGTCAGGCCGCGTGGGTCGCGCAGATCCAGGGCGGCGTCCGCGTCGAGACGATCATGGGCGGGATCATCGCGAGCGACGAGTACTACGCCCGGGTGTGACCGCCGGCCGGTCAGTCGAAGTCGAGCAGGTCGCCCAGCCAGGACTCCCGCTTCTTCTTCTTGCCGTACGGGTACCGCGGGTCACGGCGGTCGTCGTACCGCCGTTCGTCGGGGCGGCGGTCGTACCCGCGGTCGTCACGGTAGCCCCGGTCGTCGCGGTAGCCGCCGTCACCGCGGTGGCCCGGGTCGCGGTAGCCGTCGTAGCCCGGGGCCGGCGGGTACCCGGGGGCGGGCGCCGGCGGGTAGCCGGGGCCGGGGTCCGGCACCCCCGGCGCGGGCGCCCCGGCGGCGCGGTCGAGGATCTTGTCGAGCTCGCCGCGGTCGAGCCAGATGCCCCGGCACGACGGGCAGTAGTCGATCTCGACGCCCTGCCGCTCCGCCATCACCAGCTCGGCCCCGTCCGTGGGACACCTCATGTCGCCCTCCTCGCCCGTGCGCGCCCTGGGGACGCGCGTCCTGCCCGGCCCAACGGACGGGGACGGAGCCCGGTTCCGGGCACGGGGGGCGGTGGCGGCGCTACAGCGTCCGCTGCCAGGCGACGACCCGGTCCACCGCCTCCGCCACGACCTCCGGCGCGGACGCGAACGACAGCCGCACCCAGTCGTGCCCGTCCACCGAGTCGAAGTCGGTGCCGGGGGTGAGCGCGACGCCGGCCTCGTCGAGCAGCCGGGAGCACCAGGTCCGCGAGTCCAGCCCGGTCGCCGACACGTCCGCGTACACGTAGAACGCCCCGTCGGCGGGCGCCACCCGGGACCAGCCGAGCTCCGGCAGCCGGTCCAGCACCGACCGCCGGGACGCCGCGTACTGGGCGACGTTCGCCTCGGCGGCGGCGTACCCCTCGGGCGTGAACGCCGCGACGCCCGCGTGCTGCGCGAGCGCCGGCGGGCACAGCGCGACGTTGCCGGCGAGAGCGTCGACCGGGGCCGCCAGGTCCTCGGGGAGCAGCAGCCAGCCGAGCCGCCAGCCGGTCATCGCCCAGAACTTCGAGAACGAGTTGACCACGACGGTGCCGGTGCCGAGCGACGTCGCGGCGGTGGGCGCACCGGCCGGCCCGGGCTCGGCGGCGACCGCGTCGGGGTAGGTGATGCCGTGGTAGATCTCGTCGGACACCAGCCGGACCCCGTGCTCCGCGCACCACGCGGCGAGCCCGTCGAGCGACGCCCGGTCGATCAGCGTGCCGGTCGGGTTCGCGGGGCCGGCGACGACGAGCCCGTCCACGGGGCGGTCCAGCGCCTCGAGCTGCTCGACCGTCGGCTGGTACCGGGTCTCCGGGCCGCACGGCAGCTCGACGACCTCGCACCCGAGCGAGGCGAGGATGTTCTTGTACGCCGGGTACCCGGGCCGGGCCAGAGCCACCCGGTCGCCGACGTCGAACGCCGCCAGGAACGCGAGCATGAACCCGCCCGACGACCCGGTGGTGACGGCCACCCGCGCCGGGTCGACGTCGACGCCATACCAGGACCGGTAGTGCCCGGCGATCGCCGCCCGCAGCGCCGGGCTGCCGAGCGCCTCGGTGTACCCGAGGTCCCCGCCCGCGAGCAGCTGCACCGCGCGGTCGCGCACCACGTCCGACGCGCCGGTCGACGGCTCCCCGACGCACAGGTTGAGCACCGACTGGCCGGCGGCACGGCGGGCGTTGGCGGCCGCGACGATGTCCATCACGGCGAACGGGGGCACCTGGGAGCGCGCGGAGACCTTCACCCGCCCCATCCTGCCCCGCGCCCGCCCACCGGCGCCCGCCCGCGCCGGTGCCCGCCGAGCGCGGCACTTCCAGCCGAGCGCGGCACCTCCAGCCACCGCACTCGGCGCGAGCTGCCGCGCTCGCAGGGAGCCGCCTACGGTCTCCTGCGCGGACACCCCCGGTCGGGGGTGGCGGCGCCGGAAGGCGTAGGCCGCGCGGCCGCGCCCGCCGGGCCGCGCCCGCCCGCGGTCAAGCCCGCGCGGCGTCCCGGTCGGAGAGCGCCGCGCGGACCGCGTCGACGACGCCGTCCGCCGCCGCCTCGATCTCGTCCAGGCAGTGCTCGAAGTTCTCCGGCCCGCCGTACCAGGGGTCGTCGACGTCGAGCAGGTGCTCGTCGGCGCGGTCGGCCACCCGCGGCGCCGCCGGGTCGAACGTCCGGAACATCACCACCCGCCCGGCCGCCTCGTCGTCGCCGGCGATCCGGCGCAGCGCGCGGGCGTGCGACGCGGTCATCGCCAGCACCAGGTCGCGCTCGGCGAGGTCGGCGGCCCGCACCTGGCGCGCCGCCCGCCGGGGCACGTCGTAGCCGCGCGCTGCGAGCGCCGTGCGAGCCCGGCGGTCGATCGGGTTGCCGTGCTCCTCGTCGCTGACCCCGGTCGAGTCGACCACCACCCGGTCGCCGAGCCCGGCGTCCTCCAGGCGGGCGCGCAGCACCACCTCGGCCATCGGGGACCGGCAGATGTTGCCGGTGCACACCGTCATCACGCGGTAGCGGTCGTCCGTCACGCCGGGTCCTCCAGGGGATCGTCGGGTCCGCCGTCCATCCTGGCACCCGCGCCCCGCCCCGGGGCCGCTCAGTGCCCGCCGCCCCCCAGTGCCTCTGCCAGCCGCCCGAGCCGCCGCGCGCTGTCCGCGTTCAGCCCGACCACCTCCGCCGCTTTCCCCTTGGCGGCGTACTTGGTGACGATCGCGTCCAGCGTGGCCGCCGTCGACGCGTCCCACACGTGCGCGTCCGCCAGGTCGATGACCACCCGCGCCGGGTCCCCGTCGTAGTCGAACTGGTAGACGAGGTCGTTGGACGACGCGAAGAACAGCGCCCCGGACACCGCGTACCGCCGCACGCCGGGGTCCTCCCCCGCGTCGAGCCGGGTCACGGTCGTCAGGTGCGCCACGCGGCGGGCGAACAGCACCGTCGCCACCAGGACCCCCGACACGACGCCGTACGCGAGGTTGTGCGTGGCGACGGTGACCGCGACCGTCACGAGCATCACCGCGGTCTCGCTCAGCGGCATCCGGCGCAGCGTCGACGGGCGCACCGAGTGCCAGTCGAACGTCGCGACGCAGACCATCACCATGACGGCCACCAGCGCGGCCATCGGGATCGCCCCGACGACGTCGCCGAGCACCACGACCAGCACCAGCAGGAACGCGCCGGCGAGGAACGTCGAGATCCGGGTGCGGGCGCCCGAGACCTTCACGTTGATCATCGTCTGGCCGATCATCGCGCAGCCGCCCATGCCGCCGAACAGGCCGGAGAGCACGTTCGCGGCGCCCTGGCCCCAGGCCTCGCGGGTCTTGTCCGAGTGGGTGTCGGTGACGTCGTCGACGAGCTTCGCGGTCATCAGCGACTCGAGCAGCCCGACCAGCGCGAGCCCGACGGCGTACGGCGCGATGATCCGCAGCGTCTCCAGGCTCAGCGGGACGTCGGGCAGCACGAACGCGGGCAGGCTGTCCGGCAGCTCGCCCTGGTCGCGCACCCGCGGGACGGCCAGCCCCGCCACCACGGTCACGACCGTCAGCAGCACGATCGCGACCAGCGGCGCCGGGACGACGGTCGTGACCCGCGGCAGCAGCGCGATGATCGCGATCCCCGCCGCCACCAGCGGGTAGACCACCCACGGCACGTCGACCAGGTGCGGCAGCTGCGCGACGAGCACCAGGATCGCCAGCGCGTTGACGAACCCGACCATGACCGACCGCGGGATGAACCGCATGAGCCGCGCGACACCCAGCAGGCCCAGCGCCACCTGGATCACGCCGCCCAGGACGACCGTCGCCAGCAGGTACTGCACCCCGTGGTCCCGCACGACCGGGGCCACCACCAGCGCCACGGCGCCGGTCGCGGCGGAGATCATCGCGGGCCGGCCGCCGAGGAACGCCAGCGAGACCGCCATGACGAACGACGAGAACAGCCCGACCCGCGGGTCCACGCCGGCGACGATGGAGAACGAGATCGCCTCCGGGATCAGCGCGAGCGCCACCACCAGGCCGCCGAGCACCTCGGTGCGCAGCCGGGCCGGGGAGCGCAGCGCCGTGCGCACCGACCAGGAGGCGTCCGCCTCGGGAACGGCGGGGTGCGCACCGTCGGGCGGCGCCGGGACGGGCTGGGGGGTCGCGGGCACGCGGGATCCGTTCGAGGTCGGGTGGGGGGCCGACGGGATCGTACTCTCACGCCGCGTCAGGGTTGCCCCGCACCCCCGTCGCCGACGGGCCCCCGCACCGCTACCGTCGCTGCCAGCCGGGGCACGCGCCCCGTGGGCCGACCGGTGCGGAGGAGACGCATGGACGACGACCTGATCGTGGTGACGGGCGCCTCGGGCCGGGTGGGCCGACGGCTCGCCGTCCGGCTGGCCGCGGAGGGGGCGCACCAGCGCCTGGTGGTCCGCTCGCCCGACCGCGCCCCGTCGATCCCGGGCACCGAGACCGAGGTCGCCCTCAGCCCCGGCTACCGCGACGTGGCGTCGATGCGGGCGGCGTTCGCGGGCGCCCGGACCGTGTTCCTCGTGTCCGGGCGTGAGTCCGCGGACCGGGTCGCCGAGCACCGGGCCGCCGTGGACGCGGCCGTCGACGCCGGGGTCGAGCGGCTGGTCTACCTGTCGTTCATGGGCGCGGCACCCGACGCGACGTTCACGTTCGCCCGCGACCACTGGGTCACCGAGGAGCACATCCGCGCGTCCGGCCTGCGGTTCGCGTTCCTGCGGGACTGCCTGTACCACGACGCGATCGTGCACTTCGTGGGCGAGGACGGCGTGATCCGCGGGCCGGCGGGCGACGGCCTGGTCGCCGCGGTCGCGCACGACGACGTCGCGGACGTGGCGACCGCGGTGCTGCTCGACGAGCGGGCGCACGCGCACGACGGGGCCACCTACGACGTCACCGGCCCCAGCGGGTACACCCTCGCCGAGGCTGCCCAGGTCCTGTCCTCCGCGACCGGTCGGGAGATCACGTACCACCCGGAGACGGTCGAGGAGGCCTACGCGTCCCGTGCCGCGTACGCCGCCGAGCCGTGGGAGGTCGACGGCTGGGTGTCCTCCTACACCGCGATCGCCGCGGGCGAGCTCGCGACGCCGTCGCCGATCGTGCGTCGCCTGTCGGGCCGCCCGGCGCAGTCCCTCGCCGAGTGGCTGACGGTCAACCCGCAGGAGTGGGCGCACCTGCGCGCCTGACCCGCGGGCCCCGCGGCCACGACGCGACGGGGGCGGCGCCCGACCTCCCCCGAGCGTGCGCCGCCCCCGCCCGTCCAGGCGTCCGCGCGACCGCGACGGGCGTCCACGTCACGTTCGCCGACCGCGCTGGCCGGGGGGCGTCGGCGGGGTGAACGCGGGGCGTCGGCCGCGCGTCGGCTCGGCGGCGCGGCCGGCTCGGCGGCGCGACCGCGGGCCGGTGCGTGCGCCCCGCCGCGGGTCAGCCCTTGCGGGCCGTGAGCACCAGCGGGCCGTCGGCCGTGATCGCGACGGTGTGCTCGGCGTGCGCGGCGCGCGCGCCGTCGGCGGTCCGGATCGTCCAGCCGTCCGGGTCGATCACGTAGCCGTCGCCCCCGGCCATGAACCACGGCTCGATCGCGATGACGAGCCCGGCCTTGAGCTTCAGACCGGTCCCGCGGCGGCCGAGGTTCGGCACGTGCGGCTCCTCGTGCATCGTGCGCCCGACGCCGTGGCCGCCGAAGTCGGCGTTGATCCCGAGTCCCGCCGCGCGGCCGACCTCGCCGATCGCCGCGGAGATGTCGCCCATCCGGTTGCCCGGGCGCGCCTGCGCGATGCCGGCGGCGAGCGCCTCCTCGGTGACCCGGATCAGCCGCTGGGACTCCGGGTCGGGCGTGCCGAGCTGGAAGGTGAGCGCCGAGTCGGCCACCCAGCCGTTCACCTGCGCCGCGAAGTCGATGCTCAGCACGTCGCCGTCCGCGAGCACCTGCTCCGACGGCAGGCCGTGCAGCGCGGCGTCGTTCACGCTGGTGCACAGCACGCCCGGGTACGGCATCGCGCCGAACGACGGGTGGTATCCCAGGTAGACGGAGTGGGCGCCGGCGTCGTCGATCAGGCGGTGCGCGTGCGCGTCGAGCTCCTTCAGCGTCATGCCCACCCGGGCGACGTCCTGCAGGCTGCTCAGCACGCGGGCCACGAAGGCACCCGCCGCCCGCATCGCCTCGATCTCGCGGGGTGTCTTCAGCTCGGCCACGCGCCCACCCTAGACGCGCCGGCGCGCCCGGCTCAGCCCGCGGCGGCGCTGCCGTCGGCCGCGAGCGCCGCGACGCCCGCCACCAGCATCCCGACCAGCACGTCGAAGCTGCGGTCCCGGTCCTGCGGCATCCGGAACCCGCCGCCGAGCTCGAGGGCCACGAACCCGTGCACCCCCGCCCGGACCGCCCGCACGGCGTCGACCGACCGCTCCTCGGGCAGGTCGAACCCGCGCAGCGCGGCCGCGATCACCTCGACCGTGCGCGCCGCCGCGGCGGCCAGCGCGGCCGAGTCGGGGTCGGCCGGGTCCGGCGCGACCTGGACGGCGGCGTACCGGCCCGGGTGGGCGTGGGCGTAGCCGCGTATCGCACCCGCCAGCGCCCGGAGCGCGTCGGGGCCGGAGCGTCCGACGGTCGCGTCGACGAGCCGAGCGCCGAGGTCCTGCACCGTCAGGACGGCGACCTCCCGGCGCAGCGCGGCCAGCGAGCCCACGTGCTTGTAGAGACTCGGCGTCGCGACGCCGGCCTCGGCGGCGACCTTGGCGAGCGTGAGGTCGGCGAAGCCGGTGGGTCCGCCGTCGTCCACCAGGTCGAGCGCGATCCGGACGACCGCCTCGCGGGACAGGCCGGCCCTAGGCACCGGCGACCCCGTCGGCGGGGGTGGCGGGGGCCACCGGCGCGACCTCCGCGAGCAGCGCGAGCACCGCCTCGGCCACGACCTCCGGGGTCTGGTGCTGCGGGTAGTGCCCGGCGTCCTCGACCAGGACCGCCCGGGCGCCGATCGCGTCGCGGATCCACGCGAGCTCGGCGGCGGGGTCCTTCCAGTCGGGGTCGAGCGCCCCGACGACCGCGAGCGCGGGCGCCTGGATGCGCGGCACGCGGGCCTCGACGGGCGCGTGCGTGAGCGCCAGCGCCAGGTCGCGGAACTGGCCCAGGTAGCCGGGGCGGCGGAGGCTCGCGCGGATCGCCGCCGTGTGCACGTCCAGCCGCGGCGACCGGGTGCCCTTGTTCAGCGACCGGTAGTAGCCGGCCCAGGCCGCGGCGCCCCACGGGGCCGCGAGCATCGCCCGGTAGACCAGCGGCATCACCGCGCGCACCGCGCCGGGGAGCTGCGGGTCGCGCAGGAACGGCGCCAGCAGGACCAGGCCGCGGACCAGGTCCGGCCGGTCGGCCGCGACCACGGCCGCCGCCGAGGAGCCCATCGAGTTGCCGACGAGCACCGCGGGCCCCGCGGCCAGGTGCTCGACCAGTGCGACGACGTCGCCCGCCGTCGCCTCGTCGCCGTGCGTGGTGAACCCGGCGTCGGAGTCGCCGTGGCCGCGCAGGTCGGTGGTGACGACCCGGTAGCCCGCGCCGAGCAAGGCGGCACGGAGCTCGTCGTAGGTGGACCGCAGGTCTCCCATCCCGGGGACCATGACGACGAGCGGGCCGGTGCCGGCGTCGTCGTAGGCGACCCTCCCCTCGGGCCGCGGCAGGTGCAGCGTGCGTCGTGCGTGGTTGTTGTCCATAGCCCACAGGCTAATGCCATTAGCTTTCGACCGCAAGAGGTGGGGTGCGGCATGCTCACCGGGTGCTGCACGACGTCATCCTCGAGGGCCACGGCGCCCGGCTCGTCCCGCTCGACCTCCCGCACGCGGAGGCGCTCGCCGCGTTCGTCGACGCGCGGGTGTGGGCCGGGATGTCCTCCGCGCTGCCCGTCGGCGTCGACGCCTGGCGCGCCGAGATCGAGGGGGCCCGCGCCGCGCCCGGCCGGCTGGCGTTCGCGGCGCTCGACGCCGCGACCGGCGAGGTCCGGGGCAGCACGTCGTTCTACGACCGGGACCTCCGGGTGCCCCGCGTCGAGATCGGGCACACCTTCTTCGCCCCGCGCTGGTGGGGCACGTCGAACAACCCGGCCTGCAAGCTGCTCATGCTGGAGCACGCCTTCGACGTCTGGGGCTGCGCGCGGGTCGCGCTGCGGGCCGACACCCGGAACACCCGCTCCGTCGCGGCGATCACCCGGCTCGGCGCGGTCCCCGAGGGCGTGCTGCGGAACCACCGGCTCGCGCCCGACGGCTCGCGGGGCGACACCGCGTACTTCTCGATCCTGCCGGGCGAGTGGCCGGCGGTGCGCGCGGGACTGCGGGCGCGGCTCGGCGCCGCCTGAGCCCGTCCCGCGCACCCGGGTGGCCGCACCCGGGCGTCCGCGCCCGGGCAGGGAACAGCCCGTGGGCCGGGCCTCCTGCTGGAGGGCCCTGCCGCGAAGGACGAGCTCGCGGCTCCCACGGGCTGCGGTGACTGCGGGGATTCGCCCGTCGCGGTCGCCGGTCGGACCGGCGGCGCGGCGAACGGATCGCAATCCGTCCGAACACTGCTGTCCGCGACTAGCGGGCAGTCACCTCACGCGTCCAAGAAGACTTCATGTCTCGGACCACCTCCTTCCCGTGTGCCTCGACCGTACGTCCGCCCCGCCGCACGCACCAACGGATTTTCCCCACGGCGGAACCGGGTCGGCTGACCAGGAACAACGGGCGCCCCCAACCCGTTGGCCCCGGCATGACCACGATCGGATTCATCGGCGCCGGCCACATCGGCGGCGCGCTCGCCCGCCTGGCCGTCCAGCACGGGCAGACGCCCGTCCTCAGCAACTCGCGCGGTCCGCACACGCTCGTGGACCTGGTGTCCGAGCTCGGCGACGGCGCCCGCGCCGGCACCGCCGAGGAGGCCGCGACGGACGGCGACGTCGTCGTCGTCACCGTGCCGTTCCACGCCTACGCGCAGGTCCCCGCCGCGCCCCTGGCCGGCAAGGTCGTCATCGACACCAACAACTACTACTGGGAGCGCGACGGCCACGTGGCCGCGCTCGACGACGGCTCCACCACCAGCGCCGAGCTGCTGGCCGACCACCTCGGCGGCGCCCGGGTCGTCAAGGCGTTCAACCACATCACCGCCGCCGACCTCGGGTCGAAGGGCACGCCCGCCGGGACGCCCGGCCGCCGCGCGCTCGCCATCGCCGGCGACGACGCGGACGCCAAGGCCGAGGTCACCGCGCTCATCGACCGGTGGGGCTTCGACGTCGTCGACGCCGGCCCGCTGTCCGAGGGCTGGCGATTCCAGCGGGACACCCCCGCGTACGGTGCCGAGCTCGACGCCGAGGGGCTGCGCGCCGCGCTCGCCGCGGCGACCCGCTGACCCGACCTCCGCCGCGCCCGGTCCGGCGCGGCGGCGGCGCGGCTCAGCCCGCGGTGCCGTCGCGCTGCTCCGGGACCCGCACCTCGGGCGTCAGCCGGTAGCCCAGGCCGCGCACCGTGCTGATCGCGGTCCGGTCGCCCGACCCCTCCGCGAGCTTCCGGCGCAGGTTCGCCATGTGCACCTCGATGCTGCGCCGGTCGGCGTCCGTCGGCGTCGGCACCGCGTGCGGCCCGTGCACCGCGACCGCCACGGCGAGCTCGTCCTTCGACACCGGCTGACCGGCGCGCTCCGCGAGCGCCACGAGGATCTCGAACTCGCTGCGGGTCAGCGGGACCGGGCGGTCCGCGACGCGCACGCACCGCGCGGGCACCTCGACCACGAGGTCCCCGCGCACCAGCACCCGGCCGTCGTCGAGGCCGGAGTCGTCTCCGATCGCCATCGGTTCACGGTACGTCGGGTGGGTCGCGCCGTCGCGCGGTGCCGCGTCCCCGCCGGTCAGCGCCCCGCCCTGCGCCGGGGTCGGGGTGGTACCACCCAGGCCCGCAAGACCGGACCTCAGAATCCCTGACACGTCGCCCGCCCGCGCCGATGAGGCCCCCGTTCACACCACTCGGGGGCTCGCACCCCCGCAACCGGGGGAGTACCTGTGCACGGAGTGCGCACCACACGAGCGGGCCGTCTGCGGCGCCCCGCAGCCCTGGCCGTCACCACGGCCGTCCTCGCTGTCATGATCCCGACGGGGTCGGCGATGGCCGACACCGGCGACGCGTCCGAGGTCGTAGCCGTCGAGACGGCGTCGACCACGACGACCGAGACCGTCGTCGAGGAGCCTGTCGTCGTCGAGCAGCCCGCCGACGAGGCTCCCGCCACGGACGCCGAGACCGTGGGCGAGGTCCCGGTCGAGCAGGCCGCCGCGCCCGCCGCCGACGAGACCCCCGACGTCCCGTCCGAGCAGGCCGAGCCCTCGGCGGAGGCTCCCGCCACCGAGACCACCCTCGACGCGGCCGGGCAGGCCGAGCCCGCCCCTCGACTCGCCGCGCTCGGCGCGACGACCGACGGCCAGGAGACCGGCTACTCCTACGAGGACTACGGCGTGGGGCTCACGGTCCACGGCATCGTGGGCGACCCCTGGGACGACGGCTACGTCGTCGCCGGCACCGAGCTGTACGCGGAGGCACGCGCCGACTGGTACCCCGAGGGGACCACGTTCAGCTACCTGTGGCTCGTCGACGGGATCCCGGTGCAGTCCGGGCAGTACTTCACTCCGAGCGCGGGCGACGTCGACCGCTTCGTCGAGGTCGAGGTCGAGCCGCACTTCGTCGACGAGAACTCCGGCGGCGGCGGCTTCGCCCCCGTCGGCCAGATCCGGCTCGCCGACGACCCCGACCAGGGTGGTGGCGACACGCCCCCGGTCGTGAGCCCGGACCAGGGCTGGACCCACGCCGGCATGATCATCACGGGCACCACCGGCCCGTCCGGCACCGCCGAGGTCGGCAAGCCGATCACGGTCATCCCGGACTCCTCCTGGGCGCCGGGGACGACCTTCAAGACCTGGTGGAGCGTCAACAGCAACTCGGTCGGCGACCCGTTCGTCCCGTCGTACACGCCGACCGCGCAGGACGTGCACGGTGTCATCAACGTCTACGTCGAGCGCTTCGTCGACGGCATCTTCCAGGGCGGCCCGTACTACCTGACCGTAGCCACGGACGTCGTCGACCCCGACGCGCTCCCGGCGCTGCCGCAGGGCACCGTGTCGGTCTCCGGCCGGGTGGACTCCCTCCCGACGTCCGGGACCGCGCTGACCGCGTCCACGACGGGTTGGCCGGTGGGCACCACGTTCACGCACCGCTGGGAGGTCCAGGGCGACGTCCGCGGCGAGGGTGGGACGTTCACGCCCGCCGCGGCGGATCTCGGCCGCTACCTGACGCTCGTCACCACGGCGAGCCTCGAGGGCTACGAGAGTGCCGAGGACCGGCAGCACCTCGGCGTCATCACGGCCACGCCCACGGTGACCGTCGCCGCGAAGACCGTCATGGTCCGCGAGGACGCCAAGATCTCGGTGAAGGTGTTCGGTCCGGACGGCGGCCCGACGCCGAACGGCACGCTGGGTCTCACGCTCACCGCGCGTGACGGCGGCGCCGTCCGGACGGTGGAGTCCGTGTCCCTCGTCGAGGGCGCCGCCACGTTCCGCGTGCCGGGGCTGGCCGCGGGCGTCTGGGACATCAAGGCGACCTACCAGCCGAAGCAGGTCATCTGGGCGTTCGGCGCGTCCGCCTCCTTCGTGCCCAAGGAAGGCGGCCCGTACCTGGCCGCCGAGGGCCGCGGCTCCGTCTCGGTGGAGAAGGTCGCCCCGGTGCTCACCACCCCGGCCTCGATCAGCACCTTCGTCGCCACACGTGCGGTCCTGCAGGCGTCGGTCGCGGTCTCGGGCGCCACGCTGCCCGGCGCCTGGACCCTGCGCGCCGCCGACGGCTCGGTCCTCGCGTCCGGCCCCGTGGGCGGGGACGGCAAGATCAACGGCACGATCCCGGTCCTGAGCCCGGGTACGCACCGCCTCGTGCTCGAGGTCGCGGCCGGCAAGGAGACCGCCGCCGCCTCGCGGGCGTTCGACGTGGTCGTCGCCGGCGAGCCGGCCCAGCTCGGCGGCACGCCGACCGCCGTGCTCGACTCCCCGAAGAGCGCGACGTCCGTCGGTCAGGAGATGGAGCTGGTCGCCGAGGGCTTCGAGCCCGGTGAGGTCGTCGCGTTCTACCTGCACTCCGACCCGGTGTTCCTCGGCACGGCCGTCGCGGACGCGAACGGCGTCGCCCGGCTCATGGCCTTCATCCCGGCGGACGTCCCGGTGGGCTCGCACACCGTCATGGCCACCGGCGGGACGTCCGGCCGGTGGGCGGCACTGCCCGTGACTCTGGCGGTCCCCTCGGACACGGCCGTCCCGGTCGCCGCCCCGGTCGCCGTCTCCCCGGCCGCGGTGCCGGCGGGTGACGAGCTGGCCGTGACCGGCTCGCAGTCGGGCCTGCTGTTCGCGGGCTCGTGGCTGATGCTCCTGGTGGGCGGCGGCCTGGTGCTGGTCGCGCGGAAGGTGCGCGCGCTGCGCTGATGCGCTGCCGCACGACGGCCCCTCGACCCGCGGATCGGGTCGAGGGGCCGTCGTCGTGCGGGCCGGGGCCGTGCACCCCTGGTCCCCGGCTCTTCCTCGCACGGTCGCCCGATCGATCAGGGTTCGGCGCGAGAACCGGGTGGGGATCAGCCGGGCCGCCGGCCGGGCGCGGTCCCGTCAGCAGGTGGCGAAGGCGTACGCCGGGTCGTCCGGCGTGCTCAGGTCGCGGTCGCGGCGGATCGTCGACGGCGGCCGGTCCGGGTCCGCGCAGGCCGCGGCGAAGCCGTCGTCGGTGTACTCGATGTCCAGGACCGCGTCGCCGTAGACCTCCGTGTACGCCGCGCACTCGTCGTACTGCGCGCACTCCTCCGCCACCGCGAAGTCGAACCCCGCCTCGTCCCGCCCGCGGGTCCCGAGCTGCGGCGTGTTCTTCTGCCCCGCGGCCAGCCCCGCGTCGTGCGCGACGGCCACCAACCGGGCCGCCAGGTCGACCGCCCCGTCCTCGTCGAGCCGGCCGCCGGACCGGGTCCAGGAGTCGAGGTTGTCGAGCTCCACCGCGGCGAACCCGCGCTCGGCGCACGCGCGGACCTGCGCGCCGATGACCTCCGCGAGCGCCGCCCGGTCCGCCGCGGTGCTCGTGTCGAGCAGCAGCTCGTCCGGCCAGCCCTCGTCGACGACGGGCTCCCCCGTGTCGTCGCGCAGCACCAGATCGGGGTGGTCGGTCAGCCAGGTGCCGCGGTCGCCGGGCTGGGTCTGGAACCCGTTGACGTAGCAGGCCGACCACAGGCCGGGCTCGGGCTCGTCGGTGACGTCGCGGATCACGCCGCCGACGGCGTCCGGCGCCGGGTAGCCGCCCGCGAGCTGGTAGTCGACGACGACGCCCGCGGGCGGACCGCCGGGGTGGGGCTCGTCGGAGGCGGCGCGGGTCGGCTCGCCCGCGCCCGCGTCCGCGTCCGCATCCGCCGAGCGGGAACCGCCGGCAGCCACGTCCGCACCGCGTCCGCCGTCGTCCGCGCCGCCGTCCGCCGCGCAGCCCGCGACCAGCGCGAGCGCCAGCACCCCGGCCGGTACCGCACGGACAGCCCGGGCGAGCACACTCACAGCACCGCCGCGAGCCCCTCGAGGGCGGCGAGCGGGTCCGGACCGGCGGGCGCGAGCACCACCGCGTCGGCGCCGGCCAGCGCGAGCCCGTCCAGCCGCGCCCGCGCCTGCTCCGGCGTCCCGACGACCGCCAGCCGGTCGACCCAGGAGTCCGGCAGCGCGGCCGCGAACTGCGCCCGGTGCGGGGTCCGGTCGCGCAGGTCGCGGAACTCCGCTGCGAAGTCCATCGGGTCGATGTGCGGCGCCCAGCCCGGGTCGCCGATCCAGGCCAGCGCGGGCCGCACCCGGTCCCGCGCGGCGGCCGCGTCGGCGTCGACGGCCGCGACGTCGTAGGCCACGACGCGGTGGTCGGGGGCGTGGCCGATCTGCGCGATCGCCGCGGCGAGGTACTCGGGGCCCACGGGCTCGGCGAGCACCGTCCCGTCGGCGCACCGGCCGGCCGCGGCGAGCGACTTCGGCCCGCGCACCCCGGCCAGCACCGGCGGCACCTCGGCCGGCGGGGTCTCCAGCCGCACGCCGTCGAGCCGCACGTACCGGCCGTCGACGGTCACCTCCTCGCCGCGGAGCAGCGCGCGCAGCGCGGTCACGTACTCCTCGAACGCGGCCAGCGGGCTCGCCGGCCACGCGCCGACCTGGCGCATCCAGTCCGGCATCCCGTGGCCGATGCCGAGGTGCAGCCGGCCGGGGAACAGCTCGGCGACCGTCGCCGCCTCCATCGCCGCGAACGCCACGTTGCGCGCGCCGACCGGCAGGATGCCGACGCCGACGCGGATCCGCTCCGTCACCGCGAGCGCCGCCGCGGCCTGCGCCATCCCGCCGCGGAACCCGAGGTCCTCGACCACCCACAGCTCGGCGAACCCGAGCTCGTCGGCGCGCCGCGCGTAGGGCAGCACCTGGTGGGCGGGCAGGTCACGGGGCAGCAGGACGCCGACGTCGAGGCTCATCCCCCGACCCTACGGGCGCGGCGCATCCCGGTGTGCTGTCCTGGTGCCCTGACCCGCGGCGTCGCGGGACCCGCCCACGCCGGGAGGTCGGCCATGGCCAGGCTCGTCTACTCCGCGATCACGTCCCTCGACGGGTTCGTCGCCGACCGTGACGGCCGGTTCGACTGGAGCATGCCGGACGAGGCGGTGCACCAGCGGGTCAACGAGCTGCACCGCGGCGTCGGGACGTACCTGTACGGGCGCCGGCTCTACGACGTGATGGTCGCGTGGGAGACGATGGAGACCGCCGACGAGCCGCCCGCCGTCCAGGAGTACGCCCAGCTCTGGCGCGCGGCGCACAAGGTCGTCTACTCGACCACCCTCGCCACCCCGCGCAGCGCGCGCACCCAGGTCGAGGCCACGTTCGACCCGGAGGCGGTGCGCCGGCTGCTGCACAGCTCGCCGCACGACGTGCTCATCGGCGGCGCGCACCTCGCCGGCCTGGCGCTGCGCGCGGGGCTCGTCGACGAGGTGCACCTGTTCGTCTCGCCGGTCCTGGTCGGCGGCGGGACCCGGGCGCTGCCGCGGGACGTGCGCGTCGACCTGGAGCTGCTGGACCTGGAGCGGTTCGCGAACGGGGTGGCGCACCTGCACCACCGCGTGCACGAGGTGCACTGACCCCGCGGCACCGCGCCGAGGTCGTCCCATCGCCGCGAGGTCGTCAGAGGTTCGTGACGACCTCACCGGCTTCCGTCGACCTCAGCGCCGGACGGGGAAGCTCAGGTGCGTGACCCCGCGCGACGGCACCACCACCGTCGGGTCGCCGAGCGGCACGGGCCCGCCGGCCTGCGCCGTGAAGTACGGCCGCCCCGACCCGAGGAACACCGGCACGAGGTCGACGTTCACCGCGTCGAGCAGCCCGGCCGCGTGCACCTGGGACGCGATCGTCCCGGCCGCGACGCCGACGACCTTGTCCCCCGCGAGCTCCTGCGCCGCGGCGACCGCCTCCAGGACGCCCTCGTGCATGACCACCAGGTCAGGGGACCCCAGCGCCGCCGACTCCCGCACCGGCCGGTGCGTGAGCAGCACGAACGGGACGCCCAGCGGGTGCTTCCCGCCCCAGCCGTCGGTGAGGTCGAACAGCTCGCGCCCCACGACCAGCGCCCCCAGCTGCTCACGCCACGCCAGCCAGTAGGCGGCGCTCTCCTCCGTCAGCCGGAACGGCGGCAGGTCGCCGTGGTTCTCCACCACGACGTCGCCGACGTCGTACCAGCCGAACAGCTCGTCGATCCCGTGGTCCTGCCGCGCGATGAAGCCGTCGAGCGACGTGGTCGCCGAGGCGATGACCTGTCCCATGCGCGCGACGCTAGTCCCGCGCATCGCCCCGGAGAAGGGGTCAGACCTTCGCGTGCCGGGCCCGCCCGAACGCGTACACCCCGTACGCGGCGAACCCGAGCGCGACGAGCGTCAGCAGCACCGCCCCGAACGGCAGGCCCGCCAGCGTGTGCAGCGCCGCGTCGAGTCCCTCGGCCTTCTCCGGGTCGGCCTGCACGGCGGCGACGACGAGCAGCACCCCGACGACCGCGAGCGCCGCACCCTTGCCGATGTACCCGACCTTCCCGGCCTTCCGCACCCAGGGCGCCGGGCTGGACTCGAGGTCCTCCAGGAACTTCTCGTTCCAGCCCTTGACGACGTGGTACCCCGCCACGGCGACGACGCCCACCCCGACGAGCCCGACGAGCACCCGCCCGAACCCCGAGGACAGCAGCCCGGACGTCGCGCCGCCGGACCCGCCCGACGACTGGTCCGTCAGCACCGACACCGTGGTGAACGCCAGCACCGCGTAGGTCACGGCCTTCGCCGCGGCCTTCAGCCGGTCGGCCGTCTCGCCCCAGGCGATCGCCTCGGTCGCCTGCCACAGCGCGAGCAGCACGAACCCGACCAGCAGCACCCACAGCAGCACCTGGCCGAAGCCGTTCCCGGCGACCTGCTGGAGCGCGCCCTGCTGGTCGGCCTGCTCACCGCCCGACGTCCAGGCGAGCTGGACGGTCACCCAGGCCAGCAGGAGGTGCAGGACCCCGCTGGCGGCGTAGCCGAGTCGGGCGCCCTTCTCCAGGAGCGGGTGGTCACCGGCGCGGGCGGCTGCGTGCTGGACGTCTCCGGTCATGCAGCGAGGGTGGCATCGGCGGGGCCGGGGCGCGCGGCGAGCGGCGGGCACCGGGGCGGAGGCGCGCGTCACACCCCGCCTGGGCCGATGGTCACGGCCGCCGGCCGATCCGCGGGCTACGCCGACCCGCTCGCGACCGCCCTCCGGGACGCCACCCGCTCGCGGGTTGCCCACCGCCCCGGCAGCAGGAGCAGGGTGGGCCCCGTGCAGTCGGACGAGTGGGTGCAGCGGGACCTCCCGGGGCAGGACGGCGTGATCGAGCGGGCGCGGCACCGCGCGGAGGTCGTGCGCGACCACGTCGAGCACGCCATCGACCTCGCCGAGCGCGACGGCGGCCCGTTCGACTTCCTGTCCATCGCCATCGCCGCGCACTGCTCCGTGACCTACCTGCGCCAGCACCGGGAGTTCGCCGCGCGGATCCGGGCGCTCCAGGCCACGGTCCCGCCGGCGCCCGCGGACCGGCAGGACGCCGCGCTGCGTCGCCGGCTCGCGGACGCGCAGCACCGCGCGGCCGCCCTGGGGGACCGCGTCGCGCAGCTGGAGGCGGAGAACGCGCGGCTGCGCGACCGCCTCGCGCAGACCCGGCGGGCGGTCCCGGTCCGGCTCGGTCCCGGGGCGCGTCGACCCGGGGCCGCTCGGTAGGCCCTACTCCCCCGCGAGCCGCGCCACCGCTCGCGCCACCCGCTGCGCCCGCGCCTCCGGCGTCGGCGCGACCATGAGCGGGTGCAGCACGGAGTACCGCGCCTGCCGGTCCAGCGCGTCGAACGCCACTCGGGCCGCCGGGACCGCGTCGAGGGCCGCCAGCAGGTCGGCCGGGACCTCCGCGGTGGCCGAGCCGGCGTAGGCGCGGTCCCACCGCCCGTCGGCGCGCGCGAGGTCCACCTCGGCGTGCCCGCGCGCCCGCATCCGGCCGTCCGCGACGAGCCGGGCGACGTGCTCGACGTTCCGCTGCGACCAGATCGACCGCGCCCGCCGCGGCGTGAACCGCTGCAGGAAGGTCGCGTCGTCGCGGCTGCGCTTCTGCCCGTCGATCCAGCCGCTGCACAGCGCCTCGTCCAGGGCCTCGGCGTAGGTGAGCGACGTCGGCTCGACCGTGCCCTTCTTCGCGAGCACCAGCCACACGCCGTGCGGCTCGTGCTCGTGGGCGTCGAGCCACGCGCGCCACACGGCGGCGTCACGGACGACGAGCGGGGCGTCGGCCTCGGCCGGGATCGGGTCGGTCATGCGCCCAGCATCCCCGACCGACGCCCCGCTCGTGGCTCACGCGGTCGTGAGCTCCATCGGCAGGTGCTCCGCGGGGAGGTGCCCGGGGTGCGGTCGCGCGACGAGCACGGGGCAGTGCGCCCGGTGCAGCACCTGCTGGCAGGTGGACCCGAGGAGCAGGCCGCGGAACCCGCCGATCCCCCGGGAGCCGACGACCAGCAGGTCCGCCGACGACATGCGCTCGAGCAGCGCGCCCGGTGCGGCCGCCTCGACGACCGCGCCGTCCACCGGGACGTCCGGGTGCTCGGCACGCAGCCGGTCGGTCACCCGCGTCAGGTCGGCGCGGGCCGCCGAGACGAGGTCGTCGCGGATGCCGGAGCGCTGCCAGGGCGCTCGCCGCCACGTCCCGGTCGGCAGGGCCCGCACCACGAGCAGGCTCGACCGCCAGGCGCGCGCCTGCTGCACGGCGTGGTGCAGCGCGGCCTGCGAGCCGGGCGACCCGTCGACGCCGACGACGACGCGCCCGTGCCGCGCGGACTCCGTCCGGGAGGCGGGGGACCCCCGCCGCACCGGGTGGTGCCGGGCCGGCACCACGACGGTCGGGCAGTGCGCGTGCGCCGGCAGGGTCACGGAGACCGTGCCGAGCAGCCGCTCCGCGACGCGACCCGCACCGCGCGCGCCGACGACGACGAGCGCGTGCTCGGCCGAGCGGTCCACGAGGACGCCCGTCGGCTCCCCGTCGGCCAGCTCGGTCGACGCGGAGACGCCCGCGCGCTCGGCGCGCTCCCGGCCCTCCTCCAGCACCTGCTCGACGCGGCGCCGGACCGCGCCGTCCTCGATCAGCGGGTGCGCGTACGGCCAGTCGCCGCGGGCGTGCGTGTCGGGCAGCTGGTAGCTGCACACGAGGTGCAGTGAGCGGCCGGTCCGCCGCGCGTACGCGGCCGCCCAGTCGAGCGCCTGCAGGCTCGGGGACGTGCCGTCGAAGCCGACGAGCACGGTGTCCCGCCGGGTCACGGCCGCCACCCCCCTCGGGGCGCGGGGGCGACCGCGGCACCGCGGAGCACGCGCTGGGGGTCGCGCATCAGGGTGGTCCACACGCGGTGGGCCACGGCGAGCAGGGCGAGCAGACCGCCGAGGACGGCCAGGTCGGTCAGCACGGGGTCACCTCCTGGAGGACGACGGGGACGGGCTCCGTGGCGGGCGCCGCCGAGGCGCCGGCGTGGTGCAGCGCGACGGCGGCGCCGACGAACCCGGCGACGACCGCGCCGAGCGCCACGGTGAAGGCGGTGGTGGACAGGGTGAGGGACATCGGGACCTCCTCGGGTGGGGTGGGTGGGCGGGTGTCGGGGGTCAGGCCGCGCGGGACGACCCGAGCGCGGGCGCGGCGGCCGCGTCCGCGGTGCGGGACCACAGCCGGTCCAGGGCGAGGTCGAGCGCGTTCGTGACGGCGGCCGCGCGCCGCAGCGTGGCCGAGACCGTGACAGGCGCCGGCGCGTGGTGCCGGTAGGCGAGGCGGTGCTCCAGGCACGCCCAGAAGTCCATGGCGACGGTGCGGAGCTGGATCTCGACAGTGACGTGGCCGGCGCCCCGGACGGGCACGCCGACGACGAGGTGCAGGCTGCGGTAGCCGCTGGCCTTCGGCCGCGTGGCGTAGTCGCGCTCCTCCAGCAGGACCAGGCCGGGCAGCGCGAGCACCGCGTCCCGAACCTCGCGCACGTCCGACAGGAACGCGCACACGACCCGGAGCCCGGCCAGGTCCTGCAGTCCGCCGCGGAGCGCGTCGTCGTCGAGCGGGATGCCCTTGCGCCTGGCCTTGGCCTCGATGGACGCGGCGGACTTGAGCCGCCACGTCATGTGCTCGACGGGGTCGTCCCGTCCGCCGCGGACCTGGTCGCGCAGCCCGGCGATGCCGAGCAGGAGGTGCGCGAGCGCGTGGCGGTGGTCGCGGAGCAGCCGGTCGGTGTCGACGGCGGCACCGACGGCGACGGCGACGGCGGCGGCGACGGCGGCGGGCGCCGGGACGCGCCCGGGGACGGTGGGGAGGCTGTCGAGCGCGGTCGGCGCGACGGCGCTCGGGACGGTCAGGGTGGCGTGCACGGCTGTTCCTCGGTGGTCGTCGGGGACGATGACCCCCCGATCAGACGCGAGCGCGCGGCGCCCTCGGCCCCGCTCTGCGTGGAACCACGCACGCGACGTCCGGCTACCCGGTCCCGGCGGCGCGTCCGGGCGCCGGGCGGGCCGTCGGGCCGGCCGACGGACCGGCCGGCGGGCTCAGATCCAGCCCCGCTCCTCCGCGGCGAGCACCGCCTGCTGCCGGGTCGCCACGCCGACCTTCCCGAGGATCGACGACACGTGGTTCCGCACCGTCCCGGGCGACAGGTGCACGGCGGCCGCGATCTGCGCGATCGTCTCCCCGCGACGCCCGGCCCGCAGCACGTCGAGCTCGCGGTCGGTCAGCGGGCTGCGCTCGTCGGCGAGGGCGTCCGCCGCGACCTCGGGGTCGACGTACCGCCGCCCGGCCGCGACCAGCCGGATCACCTCGGCGACGTCCTGCGCCGGGCGGGACTTCGGCAGGAACCCGTCGACGCCCGCCTGTAGCGCGCGACGCAGGACGCCGGGGCGCGCGTGCCGGGTCACCACGAGGCACCGGGTCGGCACCGTCCGGGCGAGCCGCGCGGCGGTGTCGATGCCGTCGATCCCGGGCATCTCGAGGTCCAGCAGGCACACGTCGGGACGGGCGCGCTCCGCCACCGCGAGCGCCTCCGCGCCCGACGCGCACTCCGCGACCACGTCGAGGTCCGGCTCCAGGCGCAGCAGCGCCGCGAGCGCCGTGCGGATCATGTCCTCGTCGTCGGCGATGAGCACCCGGATCACGCGCCGGCCTCCTCTCCCGCGCCGACGGGCACCGCGACCGTCAGCTCGAACTCCTCGTCGCGCCGGACGTGCACCTCGCCGCCCAGCGCGCCGATCCGGTCCCGGATGGCGGCGATACCCGTCCCGTCCGGCGCGGTGGCGTCGCGGGCCGACCCGGGGTCGCGGTCGTTGGCGATGGCGTACCGCCACCGGTCGCCGTCGCGCCGCAGGCTGATCCGCGCCCGGGTCCCGCCGCCGTGCTTGAGCACGTTCGTCACGCTCTCGCGGACCAGCGGGCCGAGGACGTCCGCCGGGGCGTGCTCGGCGCCCGGGCCGACCTGCACGTGCACCTCGTGGCCGGCGGCGCGGAGCAGGTCCGCGGCGTTCGCCAGCTCGTCGGGCAGCGGGACGCCGCGGAACCGGGTCGCGAGGTCCCGCGTGCCGGCCCGGGCCTCGTCGACCGACGCCCGCGCCGTCCGGATCTGCTCGGCCGCCGCGGCCGGGTCGCGCTCGATCAGCCGCTCCGCGAGCTCGAGCTGCAGCGCGACGACCTGCAGGTGGTGGCCCTGGAGGTCGTGCACCTCGCCGGCCAGTCGCAGCCGCTCGCGCATCGCCGACACCGCGCCCGCCGCCTCCCGCGCCCGGTCGAGCTCCCGGACCAGGTCCCACCACCACAGCGAGAACGCGGACAGCGCCGGCAGCAGGAGGATCAGCGTCGGCGGCAGGGTCGACAGGTCGGCGTCGTCGGTGTCGATGCCGAGCCGCGGCGCGTCGACCACCCAGAGACCCGCGAGCACCAGGGTGAGGACCGCGATCAGCCGCCAGCGGACGCCCTTCGGCCACGGCAGCAGGCTCAGGAGGAAGGCGAGCACGCCGGACCCGAGCATCCAGGACCCGGTCGTCACGCCCAGCAGGACCGCCCCGGCGACGCCGACCACCAGCGCGACCGCCCGCCGGCCACGGAGGCCGCGGTGCGGGCCGCCGTCCTCCTCCTCGGTGGTGCCGGGCACGCCCACCGGGTAGTCGCAGACCAGCACCGTCGCGGCGGCGAGCTGGATCACCGCACCCAGGGCCGCGAGCGCGGCACCGCCCGGCAGCACGACGTGCTCGGGCAGCTCGCCGAGCCAGAGCCACCAGTTCATCAGCACGACCAGGTCGAGGAACACCAGGCCGGCGACGGTGTACCACCAGGTCGCGCGCACCCCGCCGGCGTAGGGACCGGCCGCCCCCGCCCACGTCGCCCGACCCCGCTCCGCCATGGACCCGACCGTACGGCCATGACATCCGTCACGGGGCGACCCCCGGGACCTCACGGACGCCGGTGACACCGCGCCACTGCCGCGCGCCGGGCGCGGGACATGGGATGGAGGCACGGAGAAGCACCCGTCCGCACCCGCACCCCGGAGGTCACCATGGCTGGTCTGCCCGACGTCGTCCCCCAGTTCCAGGAGTTCGTCGCCCAGCTCCCCGACTGGCTCCAGCCCGCGGGCGTCGCGCTCGCCGGCGCCGTCCCGTTCGTCGAGGGCGAGGGCGCGGCCGCGATCGGCGTGGTCGGCGGGATCAACCCCGTGGCGGCCGCCGCCGCGGCGATCGCGGGCAACTTCCTCGCGGTGCTGCTGGTCGTCGCGGTCGGCGCCCGCACCCGGCAGGCCGTGGTGACGCGCGGCGGCCGGACCCCGTCGGCGCCGAG
Source organism: Cellulomonas sp. PS-H5 (assembly GCF_019265565.1). NCBI lineage: Bacteria > Bacillati > Actinomycetota > Actinomycetes > Micrococcales > Cellulomonadaceae > Cellulomonas > Cellulomonas sp. PS-H5. The sequence goes on along the minus strand of NZ_JAHVCI010000017.1, from coordinate 23,560 downwards.
CGCGAGCCGGCAGAAGTTCGACCGCGCGTTCGCCCGGTACGGGGTCGCCGGCGTCAGCCTGCTCGGCCCGCTGCTCATCCCGACGCACTTCACCGCGGCGGCGCTGGCCGCCTCGGGCATCTCCCGCGGGCGCATCCTCACCTGGCAGGCGATCGCGATCACGCTGTGGACGATCGCGATCAGCCTGGTCATCACGGGGGTCATCGCGTTCGCGGGCTGACCGCAGGCCCGCCGACCCCCGGGCTGGGCAGCCATCTGAGACGCACCTGGGACATTCGTAGCATTTCACTTGTGCAATACCACGCGGCGCTCTGCATGGGGTATGAACATCCTCACCACGGATCGAGAGCCCGGCACCAGAATGGCCGCGTGATGGCGGCACGTCGGTCTTAGCGTGAGGTCCGGATCGCCGAGCACCGCGGTCCGACGCTCTCGACGCAGAGGAACGCACGTGACAGCCCAGACGACCGTGCACGACGGGACACGCGCCCGCCCGAGCCCCCGAGCCGGAGACCGGAAGCACAGAGGACAGCGCGGTGGACGAGCGTGAGGCGGTCGCCGCGCTATTCCTCCCAGTGGGGAGACCTGGCGTGCAACCACGCGGTGATCGAGCGCCGTGAGGACCCCGCGACGCTGCACGACTGGCGGGCCGACGGGTACGCGTCCGCCGAGGAGTACCGACGGTGGTCGCTGAACACGTGCGGGATCGCCTGCCTCCAGTCCGTCCTCTCGGACCTGGGACACCCCGAGCAGCCCAAAACGACTCTCCTGCGTCGCGCCGTCGCGACCGGCGCCCTCGTCCCGCAGGACGACGGTGGGATCGACGGGATGTTCTACCGCCCGTTCGTCGAGTGGGTGCGGGCCGACTACGGGATCGAGGCGGTGGTCCGCGGTGTGCTCGAGGTGGACGAGCTCTCGTCCCACGTCGCGTCCGGCGACTGGTACGTCATCGCCTCCGTCTCGTCGGAGATCCGCTGGCCCGACCGACGACCGAGCCGCCGCGGAGGGCACCTCGTGCTGGTGCACGACATCCGGGACGGTCACCTCATCTTCCACAACCCGTCGGGACTCGGACCCACCGCAGCCGACGCCCGCTGCCGCCCTGAGAGGTTCGCCCACTTCTTCGCCAGGCGCGGCATCCTCGTGAAGAGGAGCCCGTGCGGATCGTCCTGACCACCGGCGGTCGAACCGCCGGGACGGCCGGCACCCGAGGCGCACCCGCCGCGGAGCCGGCCCGGACGAGGGCATCGTTCGCGGGCTGACCGCGGGCGCTCCCCGGCCGCGGCGCGCATGCTGGACCGGCCGGGTGCAGCGCCGCCGCCCGCAGTCGGACGAGGAGAACGTCATGACGACGAAGGTCGAGGAGTCGGTCCTGGTGAACGTGCCGGTGAGCGTCGCGTACAACCAGTGGACCCAGTTCGAGGACTTCCCCCGGTTCATGGGGGGCGTGCAGTCCGTGACCCAGCTCGGCGACGACCGCCTGCGGTGGGTCGCGGAGATCGCCGGCGTGAAGCGGGAGTGGGAGGCGCGGATCCTCGAGCAGGTCCGCGACGCGAAGGTCGCCTGGGCGGCCACCGAGGGCGCGACCAACGCGGGTGCCGTCACGTTCGAGGACCTGGGCGGCGGGCAGACCTCCGTGCACCTCTCGCTGGAGTACGCGCCGGAGGGCCTGGTCGAGAAGGTCGGGGACGCGCTGGGCGTCGTGGAGAGCCGCGCGAAGAAGGACCTCGAGCGGTTCAAGGCGTTCATCGAGGACGAGGGGTACGCCACCGGTGCCTGGCGCGGCGAGGTGAACGCCGGGGCCGGCGTCGGCACCCCGGGCGTCGAGGACGCGGCGGCCTCCGAGGGCGACAAGGGCAAGGCCGGGTTGTCCGGCAAGGCCGTGGCCGCGGGCCTCGGCGCCGCTGCGGCGGGGGCGGCCGCGGCCGTCGTCGGGGCCGCGCGGGCCGGTGGGGACGCGGACGCGGCGGAGGTGGACCCGGTGGTGCCCGCGACCGCGGAGCCGCTGCCGCCGGCGGAGCCGGTCACCGGCCAGGCCGCGCCCGTGGTCGACGTGCCGCCGACGCGGACCGCGCCGGTGGCCGACGACGGGACGGACCCCGCCGCGCAGATCTGACACGGCGCCCCCGGTCGGGACCTGCCCGACCGGGGGCGCGGTGCGTCAGTCCTCCTCGGCCAGGAACCAGGCCGTCGTCCACCCGGGCACGACCCCGTCCGCCCCGGCGCCCGGCTCCGCGCTCATGAGCACCACGCGCCCGGCGTCGACCCGGTACGGCTCCGCGCCGAAGGTGGTGACGACGTGCCACCCGCCCGGGCGGACGTAGTGCAGGACGTCGTCCCGCCCGGTCTCGACCCACGCCAGCTCCTCCGCCCCCTGGAGCCGCCGCCGGGCCGCGAGCGCCCGCCGGTAGAGCCCGAGCGTCGAGACGGGGTCCGCCTCCTGGGCCGCGACCGCGTGCTCGGCGAACCACGCCGGCTGCGGCAGGTGCGCGTCGCCGGCGCCGAAGCCGAACGAGCCGCCGTCGGCGGTCCACGGGATCGGCACCCGGCAGCCGTCGCGGCCGACCTGGGTCCCGCCGGTGCGGAAGAAGGTCGGGTCCTGCCGCTGCTCCGCGGGGATGTCCGCCACCTCGTGCAGGCCGAGCTCCTCGCCCTGGTAGAGGTAGGTCGACCCCGGCAGGCCCAGCACCAGCAGCGTCGCGGCCCGGGCGACCCGCAGGCCGTGCTCCCGGTCCAGCCCGGACTCCGGACCGCCCTCCAGCAGCCAGCGTGCGGCCCGCTCCCGCGGGGCGAGACCGTCGCCCCGACGCGCGATGCCGTAGCGGGTCGGGTGCCGCACCACGTCGTGGTTCGACAGCACCCAGGTGCTCGACGAGCCGGAGCGCGCGGCCAGCTCGAGGTTGTCGGTGATGATCCGCCGGAACTCCGCGGCGTCCGGCTCGGCCAGCAGCAGGTCGAAGTTGAAGGACTGGCCGAGGCTCTCCGGGCGGGCGTACAGCGGCACCCGCTCGGAGTCGACCCACGCCTCGGCGACGGCGGCGCGCGGCGGGTCGTAGTCGTCGAGGACGGTCCGCCACTCGGCGTACACCTCGTGCACGTCGTCCCGGTCGTACAGCGGGTGGTTCCCGTCCCGCGGCAGCGCCTCGATCTCCGCGGCCGAGGGCAGCGGCTCGGTCAGGTCCTTGGTCAGCATGTGCGCGACGTCGATCCGGAAGCCGTCGACCCCGCGGTCCGACCAGAACCGCAGGGTCCGGACGAAGTCCGCGCGGACCTCCGGGTGGTCCCAGGCGAGGTCGGGCTGCTCGGTCGCGAAGCTGTGCAGGTACCACTGCCCGTCGGCGACCCGCTCCCAGGCCGGCCCGCCGAACGTCGACTCCCAGTCGGTCGGCGGCTCGGCGCCACCGGGACCGGTGCCGTCCCGGAAGATGTACCGCGCGCGCTCGGGCGACCCCGGCCCCGCCGCCAGCGCCGCGCGGAACCACGCGTGCTGGTCGGAGGTGTGGTTGGGCACGATGTCGACGACGACCCGGATCCCGCGGGCGTGCAGCGCCTCGACCATCGCGTCGAAGTCGTCGAGGGTGCCGAGCCGCGGGTCGACGTCGCGGTAGTCCGCGACGTCGTAGCCGCCGTCCGCGAGCGCGGACGGGTAGAACGGGCTGAGCCAGACGGCATCGACCCCGAGCTCGGCGAGGTAGCCGGCGCGGCGCGTGATCCCGGTCAGGTCGCCGAGGCCGTCGCCGTCGGCGTCGGCGAAGCTGCGCGGGTAGACCTGGTAGACGACGGCCTGCCGCCACCAGGCGGGGACGTCCCCGGGCGGGGTGCTCGCGGCCGGGGCCGGGACGGTGGTCTGCTGTGCGGTCATGCGGGTGCGTCCTCCTGCGGGGTCGGTCTGGGAGCGGGGTCGGGTGCGGGCGTGGGAGCGGGCGCGAGCGGCCGGGACGGCCGGCCGCTCAGCCCTTGACGGCGCCCTGGGTGACGCCCTCCATCACCCAGCGCTGGGTGAACAGGTAGGCGACGATCGCGGGCGCCATCGCCATCAGGTACGAGGCGAACGCCACGTGGTAGTTGTTGCTGAACTGGTTCTGGAACAGGTTCTGCCGCACCGGCAGCGTCTGGAGCGCCGGGTCGGAGATGATCAGCGACGGCATCATGAAGTCGTTCCAGGCGTAGAGGAACGCGAAGATCCCGACGGTCGCGCTCATCGGCGCCAGCAGCGGGAAGATCAGTCGCCAGAACGTCTGCCACGTCGTGGCGCCGTCGAGCCGCGCGCTCTCCTCGAGCTCCTCGGGGATCGACCGCAGGAACGCCGTGAACAGCAGCACGCTGAAGCTGAGCTGGAACATCGTCGCCAGCAGGATCACGCCGAACGGGTTGTCCAGGCCGACGCGGCCGGTGAGCTGGATCTGCGGCAGGGCGACCACCGGGAACGGGATGAACATCGCCGCGAGCAGGTAGTAGAAGGAGTACCGGAACAGCCGGTGGTCCCAGTTCCGCATGATCGCGTAGGACGCGAACGCGGCGAGCAGGATCGTCGCCACGACCGTCCCGGCCGTGACGAGCAGCGAGATCCCCGCGCCCACCGGGAACTTCGTGAGGTTCCACGCCTCGACGAACCCGTCGACGCTGAACGGCGCCGGCAGCGAGAAGGCCTGGCCGTCGACCGCCTGCCCCTGGGTCTTGAACGCCATCGACACCGTCACGTAGAGCGGCAGCAGGACGGTGACCGCGCACAGCACCAGGACGACGGTCCCGGACCAGTTCGTGCGCTCGGACCGGACGTGGCCGGTGGTGCGGCCGGTGCCGCGGGCGGCCGCGACCGCCGTCGTCGTCTGCGTCGCCATCACGAGGCCTTCCGGGTGCGCGTCAGGGAGAGCTGCAGGAGGGAGATGAGGACCGCGACGACGAAGAAGATCGTCGCGTTCGCCATCTGGTAGGCGTAGTCGCCGCCGTTGAAGCCGGCGATGATCGTCATCGCGACGCTGCGGGTCTCGGTGCCGGGGCCGCCGTTCGTGAGGCCGACGATGATGTCGTAGGCGTTCAGGTAGCCCTTGAACCCGAGGATCACGTTGATGACGACGTAGCCGGCCACCAGCGGCACGGTGATCCGGAGCAGCTGCTGGACCTTGCTCGCGCCGTCCAGGTCGGCCGCCTCGTACACGTCGCCGGGCACGGACAGCAGGCCCGCGATGTAGATGAGCATCGTCCCGGGGATCGACTGCCACGCGGTGACGAGGACGATCGCGACCCAGGCCAGGTCCGGGTTGGCCAGCAGGCTCGTCTCGAGCCACCCGATCCCGGTGGCGGCGCCCGCGGCGGGCAGCGAGTTCGAGAACAGGAAGTTGAAGACGTACGCGATGATGATGCCGCTGATCACCATGGGGACCACGAACACGGTCCGCAGCGCCGTCTTCATCCGGATCCGCGACGTCAGGCCGACCGCGAGCAGGAACGCCACCAGGTTGACGACGACCACCGTGGCGACGGCGAAGCCGAAGGTGAACAGGTAGCTCTGCAGGATCGCCGGGTCGCTGAACATCGCGACGTAGTTGGTCAGCCCGACGAAGCTCCAGTCCCCGATCCCGATCGAGTCGGTGAAGCTGAAAAAGATCCCGATGATCCCCGGCACCGTGATCGCCAGCGTGAACAGGACGACGGTGGGCAGCAGGAGCAGGTAGTAGATCGGCTCGACCCGGCGGCGGGCGCGCCGGGGCGGTGGGGCGGTGGCGGCCGCGCGGGCGGCCGTCCCGGTGGTCACGGTGCTGGTCATCGCGTCGACTCCTTCGTCTCCGTGACCGGGGCCGGCTGCCGGAAGGCGAGCCGCGCCCAGTCCGCGTCCAGCGTGCGGAGCATCCCGGCGGGGTCGCCGCCGAGCAGGACCGCCTGCGCGTAGTTGTTGACCGGGATGGTCTTGGGGATGAGCACCGAGGGACCCTGGTACACCCGGTTGTCCTCGTAGTACGACGCCATCCCGGCCACCCGCGGGTCGTCGACGGGCGCGGCGTCGGTGGTCGGCGTGAAGCCGAGCTGCGAGGCGTTGTAGGCCTCGATGACCTCCGGGCGGTACAGGTACTCGAGGAAGTCGCGTGCCGCCCCCGGGTGCTTCGCCTCCACCGGGATCCAGGCCGCGAGGTCGACGTTCACCCGGACCGCGAGGTCGTCGGGGTCGTCGGTCATCGGCAGCGGGAACGTCCCCAGCGCGAGGTCCGGCGACGTCTTGGCGATCTCGCTGAACGCCCACGGACCCTGGAGGTACATCGCCGCCTCGCCCTGGGCGAAGGCGAGGTTGCCGTCGCCGTAGCCGCGGCTGGCGGCGTCCGGGTTGACGTACTGCGCGAGCTCGGTCGCCTGCTCCAGCGGCCCGGTGAAGTCCTGCTCGAACGACACCGCGCTGCCCGGGCCGACGTCGGTGCCCTGCTCGGCGAGCCGGTCGAAGAAGTCGAGGACGTCGACCTGCCCGCCGACCGCGTAGTCGAACCAGCCCTGCGCGACCGTCCAGTCGTCCTTGAACGTGGCGTAGATCGGCGTGATCCCGGCGGCCTGCAGCGTCTCGCAGGCGGCGATCAGCTCGTCCCAGGTCTGCGGGACCTCGATCCCCTGCTCCGCGAAGATCTGCTCGTTGTAGATCACCGACGCGGCCATGACCGAGTACGGCAGCGCGCTCGTCCGGCCCGGGTACGACCCGTACTGGTCCATCAGCGGCTGCAGGTCCGGGCGGATCCGGGTGGCCGCCTCCGTGTCCGACAGGTCGCTCAGCGCACCGCGCTGGACGAACCGCGCCGACTCCATGTTGTAGTTCGCGAGCGCGATGTCCGGCGGGTTGCCCCGGACGAAGCTCGCCGACACCACGTCCACGCCGGAGGTGTCGAGCACCACCCGCACGTCGGTCTGCGCGGCGTTGTACTCGTCGACCAGCTCCGTCATGAAGCCGATCGCCTCGCGCTTGCTGAACGCGAACCGCACCTCGTCGCGTCCGTCACCGGCGCACGCCGCGAGCAGCACCCCGCTCGTCAGGACCACGAGCGCGGACGCGACGGCCCGGCGCACGCGCCGCACCCGTCCCGTCCGCCCCGCGGGTCGAGAGATCCCCTGCACCATCGTCCCCTCCGTCGCGGACACCGGTCGGGCGAACGTCATCGTCGCCCACTAGATCTACTTGGCAAATCAACTCGCCTCGGGCAGTGTGTCAGCGCCGAGGAAGGGCGGTCAAGACCTGTGACGACCCAGCACCACCGCGCGGCGCCGCGGCCCGCGAGCCTGGACGCCGTGCTGTCCTGCGCCTGGGACGCCGCCGAGCTCACCGCCAGCGAGGTCATCGCCGCGACCGGCCTGACCCGGTCCACCGCGATCGAGGCCCTCGACGCTCTCACCGCCACCGGGCTGCTCCGGGAGCTGCCGAACGCCCGCGCGGCCGGCGCCTACCGCAAGGGCCGCCCGGCGCGGCGGTTCGGGCTCGTCGCCGACGCGGCCGTCCTCGTCGGGGTGGACAGCGGCCAGGTGCACGTCACGGCCACCGTCGCCGACCTGCGCGGCGCGCCGCTCGGGACGGCGCGGGCGGTGCTCGGCCCGCTGCACGACGACCCCGCGGTGCGCAGGACCGCGGTCCTCGCCGCCGTCGACGAGGCGCTGGCCGCCGCGGCGCGGACCCGTGCGGACGTGCTCGCCCTGTGCGCCGGCGTGCCCGCCCCCGTCAACACCCACGGCGACTCGCCCCCGCACCCGGACGGCTTCTGGGACCGGATGAACCCGGGGCTGCGCGACGCGTTCGCCTGGGCGCCGCTGGTCCGCGTCGAGAACGACGCCTCGCTGGCCGCGGTCGCCGAGGGCACGCGCGGCGCGGCGGTCGGGAGCCGGAACTACGTGGCGCTGCTGGCGGGCGAGCGACTGGGCGCGGGCGTCGTCGTCGACGGCCGGGTGCTGCACGGCGCGCACGGCGGCGTCGGCGAGATGGTGGCCTTCGACCTGGTGGAGGGCGTCGGCGCGGCGTACGGGCTCGGGGCCCGGGCGGCCGAGTGGGCGGCCGACGCCGTCGCGCGCGGGGAGGTCGTCGCCGACGGGCCGCTCGCCGCCGTCGCCGCGGAGGACCTCGACGGGCGACGGGTGCTCGAGCTCGCCGCCGACGGCGACCCGGACGCCCTGCAGGTCGTCCAGCGGGTCGGCGCGATGCTCGCGCGCGTCGTCAGCGTGCTGGGCAGCATGTTCGACCCGGAGCGCATCGTGGTCTCGGGCGCCGTGTCCGCGGGGGTGCAGCAGGTGGTCGAGGCCGCGCGAGCGGCGCTGCCGCCGGGGCTGCACCTGCCCGCGCCGGCGCTCGAGATCTCGCCGCTGGGGGCGGACGTGGTGGTGACCGGGGCGATCGCGGAGGCGCTCTCCGCCGCCCGGGCGCACGCGCTCGACGTCCTGGCGTCGCGCGCGGCCGCCGGCGACGCGCGGGGATAGCGCCCCGCGGGAGCGTCGCCGCACCCCACGACCGCTCCTCGGAGGGGGCTGGCTCCGGTCGGCCCGACCCGCGAGGATGCCGCGGTGACCGCACCCACGCACGCCGCCCTCATCGCCGATCTGCGCCCCGCCGAGCGCAGCAGCCAGGCACCGGAGCAGCCCGGCCCCGCGCACGACGACGCGGTCGGGGCGCTCCGGGCGCACGCGGCGCGGTGGTCGCTCCAGGACGCCGCATCCGCGTGGGCGGCGGGCCTGTGGTCCGCGCCGTTCGGCTGGCGCAGCGCGCTGACCGGCGTCGCCGTCGGCAGCGTCCTCCCGGTGCACCCGGCGGAGCCGTACTCCGCCACGTCCGACGTGTGCCGGGTCTGCGGGCACCGGGAGGGCCACGGGCTCGACGTCGCCGAGGAGCGCTGGCAGCGGCACACCCAGGGGGCGCCGATCGACGGGGCCGTCGCCGAGCACGTCCTCGCGCTGGACGACCTCGCGGGTCATCCCCGCCCCGAGCCGACCGACTACGACGTCTGGGCCCTGCGCGCGCTGCTCACGACCCTGCGCACCCTGCCGCCCCGCACCCGCCCGCCGAAGGCCCGGGACGCGCTGAAGCGGACCGGGGTGCTGCCGACGTCGTCGGCGTGGGCGTACCAGTCGGTGCTCGAGGAGCTGGCGCTGGTCGGCGTCGTCGCGACGGCCGTGCGCCCCGGCATGGTCGAGCGGTGGACGACCTACGCCGAGCGCGACCAGCGGCCGAGCGTGCGGGTGGAGGTGCAGGCGCCGCTGGCCTGGTGGGACTCGGACCACGGTCTGCGGGAGGACGTCGTGGAGCGGGTGTTCGGCCACCTCGGGACCTCGTCCGTGGACCTGGACGCGCCCCGGCCGACGCCCGTGCCCGAGCGGGCCGCGACCGCCACCGTCGCGATCCCCGCGCTGCTGCGCGCGCCCCGGACGGGCAGCGCGCTGCCGCCGCACGTCGGGACCGGGCAGGCCGAGGCCGGCGACGTGTACGCGATCCGTCTCCCCGACGACCGGTGGGTCACCGCGTACGTGCACGGCGAGGCGCTGACGGAGCCCCGGCGGTACGTCCTGGTGGAGTACCTCGCCGGGGTGCACGCCGCGTTCCCGTCGCCGGACGCCGTCGGGACGACCGTGCAGCCGCGGCGAGACGGTCGCTCGACGTTCCGGGTGCACTCGCTCGAGAAGCTGCCGCGCGCCCGCCGGATCGCCCGGGACGTCCCGGCGCCGTCGGCGGCGGAGCCGCTGCCCGCGAGCTCCCCGACGGGGGGCGCAGAGACCGTCCGCCAGATGGCGGGCTGGTTCTTCCCGGACGCGTGAGCGCCGGCCCCGGTGCCGGACGGGCGTGGGGAGGGGACGTCGGTGATCCGCACGCGCCCAATGACCAGCGAGAAGACCGCGACGGGTCCGTTCAGGTGAACCTCACCCGCACGCATGCCTGATATGTCCGCTTTGTGACAGGCTGCCCGCACCAGCAGCGGGGCACGGGCAGGGCGGGACGCCAGGGGGCGACGTGACGATCGAGACCACCACGAGTGCGCGCGTCGAGGGGGTCGACGCCCTGCGCGGACTGGCCGCGATCGCCGTGTTCGTCTGCCACATCGGCGGCTACTGGGGCTTCCTCGACCTGCCGGGCAAGCTCCCGCAGCTCGTCGCGGCCGGAGCGCACGGCGTCGACGTGTTCATCGTCATCTCCGGGTTCTGCCTCGCCCTGCCGCTCGCCGGGCACCGGCGGCCGCTGCGGGTCCCGCAGTTCTACGGCCGCCGCGCCTGGCGCATCCTGCCGCCGTACTACGTCGCCCTGGCGATCGCCGCCGTGCTCGCGCTGCTCCCGGCGACCTGGCACCTGACCGTCGCCCGGCAGGCGTCCCTCGGCGATGTCCTGCTGCACGTCGTCACCGGGCAGGCGTGGGTGCCCGGGGAGGTCGGCACCATCAACGGGTCGCTGTGGTCGGTCGCGCTGGAGGTCCAGCTGTACCTGCTGTTCCCGCTGCTCGTCGTCGCCTGGCGCCGCTGGGGCATCGCCCCCGTGCTGGTCGGGGCGGTCGCGCTCGACCTGGCCTGGCGGGGCTCCGGGGCGCTCGGCGGCCCCGCCCCTCTCGGGTCCGACCTCGTCGTCCCGGCCCGGCTGGACCAGTTCGTCGGCGGCATGGCCTGCGCCGTGGCGATCCGCGCCGGCTTCACCTGGTCCGTGCGCCGCGGCCTGGTCGTGTTCGCGATCGCCACCCTGGCCGCGCTCGGCACCTCGACCCTCGACCTCGGGGTGTTCACCGGCGTGGCATGGGCCGCCGCCGGGTCGAGCGCGGTGCTGCTCCTCGCCGGGCCGCTCGGCCGGGCGCTCGGGGGCACCGTCCTGGACCGGTTCGGCGCGCGGTCGTTCAGCTTCTACCTGCTGCACCAGCCGGTGCTGCTCGTCGGCGCCCCGGTGGTGGCGCTGCTCCCGGGCGGGACGGCGGTCCGGCTCGTCGTCGGCGGACTCGCGGCGTTCGGCGCCACGGCTCTGCTCGCGGAGCTGATGTACCGCGGGGTCGAGCTGCCCAGCCACCACGCCGGGCGTCGACGCTTCCCGGTCACCGTCGCGCTGCCGCCGAGCACGCGGGTCACCGCGCGGGACGACCGGCGCGACGACCTCCCCGAGCCGACGCCGGTGTGACCGTGCCCAGCCGGATGAGCCGCGAGCGGCGACGCGGACTGCTCGTGCTGCTGAGCGCCGCGTCGGCGTGCTGGGTCGCCCTGCTCGTGGTGGCCGTCGCCACCCGCGACCTGCCCGTCCTCCAGACGGTGACCACGTCCACCGTGCTGGCGATCGCGTGGATCTCGTGGGCGGTCGACGTCCGTCGCGGTCGCCGCGATCGGTGAGCCGGTCGCCCCGGCGCGGTCCTGGCGACCGGCCGCTCGGTCCCGGACGCGAAGAACCCCCGGCCGGATCTCTCCGACCGGGGGTTCCCCGTCATGTGTGCGCGAGGGGGGATTTGAACCCCCACGCCCTTTCGGACACTGGCACCTGAAGCCAGCGCGTCTGCCGTTCCGCCACTCGCGCGCCGCAGAAGATTAACACGATTCCGGGGGCCCTCCTGACCACCCCGCAGCGGCGCCCCGGGACCCCGCCTGCACGCCCCGCGCACACCCCGCCGCGACCTCTTCACCAGGGACGCGCCACACCCGTCGTCCTCAGGGAGAGCCTCAGGACCTGGTCCGCGGCTACCATCGACGCAGTGTGTCGGGTGCAGGTTCGCGCCCGACCGTTCGCGCGTGCGGTGAGGAGGTGGTGGGCGTGGGCATCCTGGACCGGTTCGAGCACGGTGTGGAGCGCGTGGTGAACACCGCGTTCGCCAAGGCCTTCCGCAGCGAGGTGAAGCCCGTCGAGCTGGCGAGCGCGCTGCGCCGCGAGGTCGACGACCGGGCCGCGGTCGTCGGCCGCGACCGGACGGTCGTGCCGAACGAGTTCACGCTGGAGCTGTCGCCGTCGGACTACGACCAGGTCGAGGCCTGGGGCGCCGAGGCGCTGGCCGACGAGCTGGCCGCGAACGTCACGGAGCACGCGACGGGCCAGCGGTACGCGTTCGTCGGCCCCGTGACGGTGGCGTTCCACGAGTACGAGGACCTCGAGACCGGCCGGTTCCGGGTGAAGTCGGCGACGGTGCGCGGCGCGGCCGCCCCGGCGACGACCGCCGCCCCGAGCCCGCGGCACCCCCTCATCGACATCGACGGCCAGCGCTACCTGCTGACCGGCCCGGTCACGGTCATCGGCCGCGGCTCCGAGGCCGACATCGTGGTGGACGACCCGGGCGTGTCCCGCCGGCACCTCGAGATCCGCGTCTCGTCGCAAGGGGTCGTCGCCTCGGACCTCGGTTCCACGAACGGGTTGTTCGTCGAGGGCCACCAGGTCCCCGCCGCGACACTCCTGGACGGGAACACGCTCACCATCGGCCGGACCCGCATCATGTTCTGGACGGGCGACGGCGACGGACAGGACCAGGACGAGTGAGCCACGGCACGCAAGGCACGCATGAGTGAGCTGACGGTCACCCTGCTCCGCCTGGGCTACCTCGTGCTCCTGTGGGCCTTCGTGCTGTCCGCGATCGGGGTGCTGCGCCGGGACCTGTACGGGACCCGCATCACGAGCCGCCGCAAGCCGCGCGCCGCGGCTCCCGCCGGCCCCGCCACGGCCCCCGCCGCCGCCCCGGCTCCCGAGCGCGGCCGCGGCCGCAAGAACGGTCCGACCCGCCTCGTGGTCACCGAGGGCCCGTTGCGCGGCACGACGCTCCCGCTCGGGTCGTCGGCCGTGCTGATCGGCCGCGCCCCGTCCTGCACGCTGGTGCTCGACGACGACTACTCGTCCTCCCGGCACGCGCGGGTCTACCCCGAGGGCGGCCAGTGGCTGGTCGAGGACATGGGGTCGACCAACGGCACCTTCCTGGACGACCAGAAGGTCACGGACGCGGTCCCGGTCCGCCCCGGTGCGCAGATCCGCATCGGCCAGAGCGTCCTCGAGCTGCAGGGGTAGCGGGGATCGTGGGCATCGCGCTGCGGTACGCCGCCCGGTCCGACGTGGGGCTGGTCCGGTCGAACAACCAGGACTCCGCGTACGCCGGTCCGCACCTGCTGGTCGTCGCGGACGGCATGGGCGGGCACGCCGGGGGTGACGTCGCGTCGTCCGTGGCGATCGCCGCCCTCGCCCCGCTGGACGGCGAGTCGCACGGCCCCGACGACGCGCTGGACGAGCTCGAGCGCGCGCTCGAGGAGGCCCGCGAGGAGATCATCAGCCGCTCGGAGTCGAACCCCGAGCTCGCCGGGATGGGCACGACCGTCACCGCGATCCTGCGGGCCGGCAACAAGCTCGCGATGGTGCACCTCGGCGACTCCCGCGGCTACCTGCTGCGCGACGGCGTGCTGACCCAGGTCACGACCGACCACACCTTCGTCCAGCACCTGGTCAACACGGGCAAGATCACGCCCGAGGAGGCCGAGACCCACCCGCAGCGTTCCGTCGTCATGCGGGTGCTGGGCGACTTCGACGTCGACATCGCCCCCGACCTGTCCGTCCGGGAGGCGCGCGCGGGCGACCGCTGGCTGCTGTGCTCCGACGGGCTGTCGGGGTTCGTGAGCGGGGAGACGATCGCCCGGACGCTGTACGAGCTGCCGGACGTCGACACCTGCGCCGAGCGGCTGGTCCAGCTCGCGCTGCGCGCGGGCGGCGGCGACAACGTGACCGTGGTGGTCGCCGACGTGCTCGAGCTCAACGAGGTCCGCGACGGCGCCGGCCCCACCACGAACGCGGTGGTCGTCGGTTCCGCGGCCGTCTCGCGCAACCGGCCGACCGCCGCGCAGGACGGGCCCGCCGCGCGCGCCGCCGAGCTGTCCCGGCAGGCCAGCACCCCCGGCGGGGGCGTGGCCGTCGTGGACGACGCCGACGACGCGGAGGACGACCCCGACGAGCGCCGCGCGCGCCGGCGGCGGCGGACGCGCCGCGTCGTGCTGAGCCTGCTCGCCGTCGTGGTCCTGGCCGGGGCCGCGTTCGGCTTCTACCGGTGGACGCAGACCCAGTACTACGTCGGGGTCGACGGCGAGGTCGTCGCGATCTACCGCGGCATCCCGCAGTCAGTCGGACCGCTGTCCCTGTCGGAGGTCGTCGAGAACACCGACGTCGTCGTCGACGACCTGCCCGCGTTCGTGCAGGAGCGCCTCGACCAGACGATCCACACCGCGACGCTGGCCGACGCCCGCGAGCGCGTCGAGTCGCTCGCGGCGGACGCGGAGCCGGAGCCGGAGCCGAGCCCCACGCCCGCCCCGACCACCCCGGCGGCCCCGGCGGACCCCGCTGCCACCGCACCGGCGGGACCCTGATGGCCACGGTGGAGGCGCACCGCGTACGCGCCGGCCGCGGCACCGAGCTGGCCCTGCTGGTCCTGGCGCTGGCGATCGCGATCGCCGCGTACGCGCTGGTCGGCCTGGGCGCGACCGACGAGCTGCCCGCCGACGTGCTCGGGTACGGCGCCGGCCTGGCCGGGCTCGCGCTGGTGGTGCACCTCGTGCTGCGCTGGCGCGCGCCCTACGCGGACCCGGTGATCCTGCCGTCGGTGATCGCGCTCAACGGCATCGGCCTGGCGATGATCTACCGGATCGACCTGGCCCGCGAGGCCCGCGGCGGCACGGAGATGTTCGCCGGGAAGCAGCTCGCGTGGTCGGCCATCTCGGTCGTGCTCGCGTGCGTGGTCCTCGTCGTGCTGCGTGACCACCGCACCCTGCGCCGGTACACCTACACGGCAATGGTCGTCGGCCTCGCGCTCATCGTGCTCCCCCTGGTCCCCGGGCTCGGCGTGACGATCAACGGCGCCCGGATCTGGGTCCGCGCGCTCGGGTTCTCGCTGCAGCCCGCCGAGCTGGCGAAGATCGCGCTGGCCGTGTTCTTCGCCGGCTACCTGGTCACGCACCGCGACACGCTCGCCCTGGCCGGACCCAAGGTGCTCGGCCTGCAGCTCCCGCGCCTGCGCGACCTCGGCCCGATCATCGTCGTCTGGGCCGCCTCGATCGCCGTCCTGGTGCTGCAGAGCGACCTCGGCACCTCGCTCCTGCTGTTCGGTCTGTTCGTCGCGATGCTCTACGTCGCGACCGAGCGGCTGTCCTGGATCGTCATCGGCATGGTGATGTTCGCCGGCGGCGTCGCCTTCGCCACCACCGCGTTCGGGCACGTCGCGGCGCGGTTCCACATCTGGCTGCACGCGCTCGACCAGGACGTGTTCGAGCGGTCCCCGGGCGGCTCCGGCCAGCTGGTGCGCGGCCTGTTCGGGCTGGCCAGCGGCGGGCTGTTCGGCACCGGCTGGGGCCAGGGCCGGCCCGACCTGGTGCCGTTCGCCGAGTCGGACTTCATCATCGCGTCGCTCGGCGAGGAGCTCGGCCTGACCGGGCTCATGGCGATCCTCACGATCTACCTGGTGCTGTGCCAGCGCGGCCTGCGCACCGCGATCGGCGTCCGGGACGGCTTCGGCAAGCTGCTCGCCGCCGGCCTGGCGTTCGTCATCGCGTTCCAGTGCTTCGTCGTCGTCGGCGGCATCACCCGGATCATCCCGCTCACGGGCCTGACCACGCCGTTCCTCGCGTACGGCGGCTCCTCGCTCCTCGCCAACTGGATCGTCGCGGCGCTGCTGCTGCGCATCTCCGACGACGCCCGGCGGCCGGCACCCGAGCCCGTCGGCGAGCTCCTGACCACGCCCGCGGGCGGGACCCCGCTCGACGAGGACGCCCGCAACCCCGTCGCTGTCGCCGGCGACGACCAGCCCACCGAGCAGCTGCGCCGCACGTCCGGGGGTGGTCGCGCGTGAACACCGCCCTCCGCCGCCTGGCGACGGTCGTCGTCGTCATGTTCCTGGCCCTGCTCGCCGGCACCACCTGGGTGCAGTTCGGCCAGGCGTCCGCGCTGAACAACGACTCGCGCAACGTGCGCACGCTGTACCGGGAGTACGGCAAGCCGCGCGGCCCGATCATCGTGGCCGGCCAGCCCGTGGCGCAGTCGACGGCCGTCGACGACCCGTTCGGGTTCCAGCGCTCCTACAGCCAACCCGAGCTCTACTCGACCGTCACGGGCTTCTACTCGGTCGTCAACGGCGGCTCCCAGCTCGAGCGCTCGATGAACGACGTGCTCACCGGCCAGGCCGACTCGCTGTTCTGGACCCGTATCCAGGACCTGATCACGGGCGCGCAGCCGCAGGGCTCGTCCATCGAGCTCACGATCGACCCGGCGGCCCAGCAGGCGGCGGTCGACGCGCTCGGCGGCCAGCAGGGCGCGGTCGTGGCGGTGGAGCCGTCGACCGGCCGGATCCTCGCGATGGTCTCGACGCCGGGCTTCGACCCGAACGCCCTCGCCACGCACGACACGACGGCGGCGAACGCGGCGTACCAGCAGCTCCTCGCGGCCGAGGGCGACCCCCTCATCAACAAGACCACCAGCGAGAACTACCCGCCGGGGTCGACGTTCAAGCTGGTCACCGCCGCGGCGGCCCTGGAGTCCGGCGCCTACACGCCCGACTCGGTGCTGTCCGCGCCCGACGTCTACACGCTGCCCGGCACGCGGACGACCCTGCCCAACTTCGGCGGGTCGTCCTGCGGGGCGAACCAGCAGACGACGCTCGCCGACGCGCTGCGGATCTCCTGCAACACGGCCTTCGCGTCGCTCGGGGTGGACCTCGGCGACGACGCGATCCGCGAGCAGGCCGAGAAGTTCGGCTTCGACCAGACCGACCTCACCGTGCCCATGCGCGTCGCCGCCTCGCGGTACCCCGAGGACCTGGACGACGCCCAGACCGCGCTGTCGGCGATCGGCCAGGAGTCCGTGCGGGCGACCCCGACCCAGATGGCGATGGTCGCCTCGGCGATCGCGAACGGCGGCACGCTGATGACGCCGTACCTGGTGCAGACCGTGCGCACCGCCAACCTCGACGTCGTCAGCGAGGCGGACCCGACGGAGCTGTCCCAGGCGGTCTCGCCCGCGACCGCGCAGCAGCTGACCGACATGATGATCGGCGTCGTGCAGTCCGGGTCGGGCACGTCCGCGCAGATCCCCGGCGTGGCGGTGGCCGGGAAGACCGGCACCGCGCAGACCGGCGTCGAGGGCGACGCCCCGCACGCCTGGTTCACCGGCTTCGCGCCCGCGGACAACCCCCAGGTCGCCGTCGCGGTCATCGTCGAGCACGGCGGGTCCGTCGGCTCCGAGGCCACCGGCGGCCGCGTCGCCGCGCCGATCGCCAAGGCCGTCATCGAGGCGGTGATCAACCCGTGAGGCCGGCACCGGGCGTGGTGCTGGGCGGGCGCTACCGCCTGACCCGGCAGATCGCCGTCGGCGGCATGGGCGAGGTCTGGGCCGCGCACGACGAGTCCCTGGCCCGGGACATCGCGATCAAGGTGCTGCGCGAGGAGTACGCCGGCGACACCGGGTTCCTCGAGCGGTTCCGCACCGAGGCGCGCAACGCCGGCAGCCTGTCGCACGCCGGCATCGCCGCGTTGTTCGACTACGGCGAGCAGGACGGGTCCGCGTTCCTGGCGATGGAGCTGATCGTCGGCGAGCCCATGAGCGACCTGCTCGAGCGCGAGCCCGTGCTGCCGCCGCGGCGGCTGCTGCCGATCCTGGCGCAGACCGCGCGGGCCCTGCACGCCGCGCACGAGGCCGGCGTCGTGCACCGCGACGTGAAGCCCGGGAACATCCTCATCACGCCCACGGGCAAGGTGAAGATCACCGACTTCGGCGTCTCGCTGTCCAGCAACCAGGTCCCGATGACCGCCACCGGCATGGTGATGGGCACCGCCCAGTACCTGTCGCCCGAGCAGGCCGTCGGCGGCCCCGCCACGGCGGCGTCCGACATGTACGCGCTCGGGATCGTCGCCTACGAGGCGCTGGTCGGGCACCGGCCGTTCACCGGGCCGACCGCCGTCGACATCGCGGTCGCGCACGTGAACACCCCCGTCCCGCCGCTGCCACCCTCGGTGGACCGGCAGATCGCGCGGCTGGTCATGCGGCTGCTCGCCAAGGACCCGGCCGACCGGCCCCGGACCGCCGACGAGCTCGCCGACCTGTTCGACGCGCTCGTCCCGCACACGCCCGCCGGCGGCAGCCCGCCGGTGTCGATCGTGCCGGGGCGTTCGGCCTCCGGCGCCGGCGCGGGCGCCCGGTCGGGCGCGCGCGAGACGGCCGGCGAGTCGCGCGCGACCGGCTCGCGGCCCAGCGAGGCCGGCGCGATGCGGGTACGCGGCTCTGCCGGCTCGGCCTCCTCCCCCGCGGCGACCGCGACCGACACCCCGCCGTCGTTCGACCCGCGGACGGGACGGCCGACCACGGGCGCCCGCACGGCCGCGCCGGCGCCGACCTACCGCGCGACCGGTGGCCGCGGCGGCGCGCACAGCAACCCGACGACCCGGGCGCACGCCCGCGTGCAGCGGGGCACCGGCGGCGGGCGGTTCCACGTCCGCTGGCCGCTCCTGGTGCTCGCCGTGCTCGTCGTGGCGCTCTTGGGCGCCGCGCTGGCCGACCGCCTGACGGGTGACACGGGGTCGCTCGCCCCCGTGGGTACCAGCGAGTACACCCGGGCGGCCACCGAGGGTGGGATGATCTGGCGAGCACTGCCCGGTGCAACCGCGCCGGACGCGCAGACGACGACAGCGAAGGACGCCTAGTGGTGGACGACGGATCCCGGATCCTCGCCGGACGGTACGAGGTCGGTGAGCTCATCGGCCGTGGTGGCATGGCCGAGGTGCACATCGGGCACGACGCGCGCCTCGGGCGCACCGTGGCGATCAAGATCCTGCGCTCCGACCTCGCGCGCGACCCGTCGTTCCAGGCGCGGTTCCGCCGCGAGGCGCAGGCCGCGGCGGGCCTCAACCACCCGTCGATCGTCGCCGTCTACGACACCGGCGAGGACGTGTACACCGAGCCGACGGGTGCGACCGCGCACGTGCCGTTCATCGTCATGGAGTACGTCGAGGGCCACACGGTCCGCGACATCCTCCGCGACGGCCAGGCCGTGCCGATCGAGGAGGCCATCGAGATCACCGCCGGCGTGCTGTCGGCGCTCGAGTACTCCCACCACGCGGGCATCGTGCACCGCGACATCAAGCCGGCGAACGTCATGCTGACGCCCACCGGTGCGGTCAAGGTGATGGACTTCGGCATCGCGCGCGCCGTCGCCGACTCCGCGGCCACCATGACGCAGACCCAGGCCGTCATCGGCACCGCGCAGTACCTGTCGCCCGAGCAGGCCCGCGGCGAGACCGTCGACGCCCGCTCCGACCTGTACTCGGCCGGCTGCCTGCTGTTCGAGCTGCTCACCGGGCGCCCGCCGTTCATCGGCGACTCCCCCGTGGCCGTCGCCTACCAGCACGTCCGCGAGATCGCCCCGGCGCCGTCCTCCGTCGCGTCCGACGTGCCCGAGGTGCTCGACCGGATCACCGCGAAGGCGCTGGCCAAGGAGCGGGACGCCCGCTACTCGTCCGCCGCCGAGTTCCGCGCCGACCTCGAGGCCGCCGCCCGCGGCGGAGCCGTGTCCGCGCCCGCCGTGGCCGCCGCGGCGCTGGGTGCCGGCGCCGCGACGCAGGTCCTCGCGCCCGACGCGGCAGCGACCCAGGTCATGCCCGGCGACGCCCCCGCGTGGGCGCCCACCGGCCCCGGCACGTCGGTGCTGCCCGCGCAGACCGACGAGGAGCCGGAGGAGGAGAACAAGTCCAAGCGGTGGCTGTGGATCACGCTCAGCGTGATCGCCGTCCTGGCGGTGGGCGGCCTCATCTGGCTGCTGACGCAGGACCGGGAGCCGGACGTCGTCATGGTCCCCGTGCCGACCGTGACCGGTCAGGCGGAGGCGGACGCGACCACGGCGCTGACCGACGCGGGCTTCGAGGTGGACCGGCAGGCCGAGGCCAGCGCCGACGTGCCCGAGGGATCCGTCACCCGCACCGACCCGGCCGGTGGCACGGAGGCCGAGGACGGCTCCTCGGTCACCATGTGGGTGTCCACCGGGCCGAACGCCGTCACGGTGCCGGACGTCTCCGGGCTGACCCAGGACCAGGCGCGCCAGCAGCTCACCGACGCCGGCCTGGTCGTGGGTACCGTCCGCGAGGACGACAACCCCGCGCAGCCCGAAGGGCGGGCGCTGGGCACCGAGCCCGGCGCGACGCAGTCGGTCGCCGAGGGGTCGTCGGTCACGCTCGTGCTCTCGTCCGGCAACGTCGAGCTCCCGGACCTCACTGGCCAGACGGAGGACGCCGCGAAGGAGACGCTCAACGGCCTCAAGCTGACGGCCAACACGTCGTCCGAGGAGAGCGCGGCCGTCGCCCCCGGCACCGTGATCCGGCAGGACCGGGCTCCTGGCCTCGTCCGCCAGGGGTCGACCGTGAACCTGGTCATCGCCACCGCCCCGACGACGGTCACCATCCCGAACGACATCGTCGGCAAGTCCGAGGCGGACGCCACCGCGCAGCTCCAGGGCCTGGGCCTCCAGGTCGACGCCGTGTCCTCGGACGACCCGTCCAGCCAGCCCGCCGGGACGGTGCTGTCGTCCGACCCCCGGGCGGGCTCGACGGTCCCGCTCAACAGCACGGTCACCCTGACGCTGTCCTCGGGCCCGAACCCGACGGGCGGCAACCAGGGCAACGCCGGTGGCAACAGCGGCACCGGCGGCTGAGCAGCGGCACCCGCCTCGGCACGCGGGCCCCGATCCCCTCCGCGCGGATCGGGGCCCGCGTCGTCTCCCCGGTCCGCCCCGACCATCCGCCGAGATAGGACCTCCCCGGCGAGATAGGGCCGTGCGCGGTCCTATCTCGGCACGCGGGTCCTATCTCGGCGACGCGTCCCGGGGTGCTCTGCGGGCTGCTCGGCGGTAGGCGCGGCGCAGGCGGTCACCCAGGGCGTCCAGGTCCGCGAGGTCTGCCCACACCACGCGGACCACCATCCAGCCCTCGTCCTCCAGGGCGTCCTGGCGGCGCTTCTCCTCGAACACCGCACGTGCCGCGGTCGCCCGGTCCGGGCCGTACTTGACCCGCCCGTCGAACTCGACGGCCAGACGCTGCCCGGGCCATCCCAGATCCGGCCACCGCCACCCGAGGCGGGTCTCGATCCCGACCTGCAGCTCTGGCGCGGGGAGTCCCGCGTCGTGCACAGCCCAGCGCGTCAACGACTCACCCGCTGACTCGGCCCGTCCATCCGCGAGCTCGAGCACCTCCCTCGCCCGCCGCACGCCGCGCGCGCCGACCGCCTCCTCGATCAGTGTGCGGAGCACTCCGGCGTCCGCACCAGCACGCAACGCCGAGTCCGCGACCACCAGTCCCTGCGCCGGGGGCAGGGACGCGGCGCAGTCGAACGCGGTGCGTTCCAGCGACGTCGCCGGCAGGGCGGTCGCGAGGCTCACCTCCGCGACCCGCTCTGCCCGGCTCGTCCAGTGCCATGCCACCTCAGCACCATCACGCCGCGGCCGGGCGTGCGGGTTCACGAGACTCGTGACGTGCACGCGACCCGGCACGCGTGCCACCTCGCAGCCCCAGAGGACGGCGGCGGTCGTGTGGCTGAACCAGTGCTCGCCGGTCAGCACGAGGTGCAGTGCGGCGGCACGCTGCAGCAGGGCGTGCGTGTCGGCCGCCCAGCGCGGCTCCCGCGGGCCGGGCCAGCCGTAGACGCCACGCAGCACACGGACCAGAGCGCCGGCACGCACCCGCCGAGCGAGCTCGTCGGCGGGCAGATCAGCCGCACGCACGACGCGCGGCACGGCGGGCCGCAGGACGGGCGGAGAGGCTCGGCGTGGTGCGGTCAGGGCAGGCCCGTGGTCGAGGGCTGGCGTGAGATCCATCCACCCACCGTCGAGCGCGTGCGGCCGGCGCAGAGCACTCGTCCCCAGAACGGCCCCCGAAGAACCGGCTCTCACCCCTGTGGTCGCCCCACCGCCCCGTACTGGCGCGCCATTCCCCCCGTGGGGATAGGACTCCCCCGTCGAAATAGGGCCACCTCGGGTCCTATCTCGACGCGCAGGTCCTATCTCGGCGGGGAAGGTGCGTCGGGGCCTACGGGCGCACGAGGGGGTGGAGGTCCGCGGAGCGGGCGACCGCGTCCGACTCGCCCGTCAGGGTCAGCCAGTTCGCCAGGAGGCGGTGGCCGCCCTCCGTCAGGACGCTCTCCGGGTGGAACTGGACGCCGTGCAGCGGCAGGGTGCGGTGCTGCAGGCCCATGATGATGCCGTTCGCCCGCGCGGTGACCTCCAGGTCCGACGAGACGGTGTCGTCCACGACCGCCAGCGAGTGGTACCGGGTCGCGGTGAACGGCGTCGGCAGGCCCTCGAAGACACCGTGCCCCTCGTGGGACACCAGGCTGGTCTTGCCGTGCATGAGCTCCGGGGCGTGGGTCACGGTGCCGCCGAACACCTCGCCGAGCGCCTGGTGCCCGAGGCAGACCCCGAGCATCGGTGTGCCCGACTCGGCGCAGTCGCGGATGACCTGCATCGACGCGCCGGCCTCGGACGGCGTGCCCGGGCCGGGCGACACGAGGACCCCGTCGAACTCCCCGCGCTCGGAAATCGGCGGCACGGCGTCGTTCCGCACGACGACGGTCTCGGCGCCGAGCTGGTCCAGGTACCCGACGATCGTGTAGACGAACGAGTCGTAGTTGTCGACGACCAGGATGCGGCTCATCGTCAGCCCTCCCCCACGGTGGTGTCGTTGAACGGCATGTACGGGGCGAGCCAGGGGAACACCCACACGAAGCACGCGGCCAGGACGGCCACGGCGAGGACCAGCAGGATCAGGACGCGCACCAGGGCCGGCCCGGGCAGGTGCCGCCACAGCCACCCGTACATCAGGAGACCTCCGCGAGCTCGGCGGGCACGCCCTCGGAGACGGGGGCCCAGTAGTCCAGGACGCCGTGCACGATGTACCGCTCCCGCGCGGAGAACATCGGGTGGCAGGTCGTCAGGGTGATGAAGCGCTCGGTCGGCTCGGCATCCGGCTGGTCCGGCACCGGGGCGATCACCTGCACGTCGTCGGGCATGACGATCTGCGACGACGTCACGCGGTAGACGTACCAGGTGTCCTCGGTCCACACGACGATCGGGTCGCCCTCCTGGAGCTCCGCGATCCGGTTGAACGGCTTGCCGTACGTCGTGCGGTGCGCGGCGAGCGAGAAGTTGCCGACGCCGCCGGGCATCGCGGTGCCCTCGTAGTGTCCGACGCCGAGCGGGTTGAGGACGTTCGGCCGGTCGGTGCCCTGCGTGATGGTGCGGGTCGGCTCGCCGTCCCAGCGCGGCACCCGCATGGACGCGAACGTCGTGAGGTACTCCGGCTCGGCCATCACGGGCGGCTCGTCGTACCGCGGCGTGACGATCGCGGGGCCCTCGGACGCCTCCAACGGTGCCAGGGGCTCGTCCCAGCCCTGCTCCTGGACGAGCTGGGCCTGCTCGCGGTTCGACTCGACGTCCGTCCACCACAGCTGCCAGGCGAGGAACGCCAGCAGCAGGACGCCGGCGGTGATGAGCAGCTCGCCGAGGACGCCGACGGCACCGAGGACGACGCCGCCCCCGCCCGACGGCTGCCGGTCGCGCGACCGGCCCGCGCGCCGCCCTCCGCCCGCGCCGGACCCGCGCGCGCCGGACCC
>NZ_JAHVCI010000016.1:0-76912 GCF_019265565.1 Cellulomonas sp. PS-H5 | reverse complement strand
GGTCGGCGCCAGCGCGGCGGCCGCGCCCGCCAGCAGGGCCGCGAGCCCCGCGGCGAGGGCCCGCCGTCGTCGGGGTCGGCGCCCGGGCGGAGGCTCGGGGGAGTCGGGCCGGCGCCGTCCGGTGGCGCGGGGTGCTGCTCGCATCGGGTCACGTCCTCGTGGTCCGGGGTGCGGAAATTTCGACACCCGTTGTCGAAAGAGCGCCAGCACCGTAGTCGGCCCCCGCGGACCGGTCAACGGCTCGCGACGCGCCCCGGACGCGACGACGCCCCGGCGACCGCGTGGGTCGCCGGGGCGTCGCGTGCTGCGTCAGGCGGTGCTCAGAGGCCGACCTCGGCCTCGAACGCGCCCTCCTCGATCCGCTGCTTCACGGTCATCAGGTACCGCGAGGCGTCCGCGCCGTCCACCAGGCGGTGGTCGTACGACAGGGCCAGGTAGCACATGGACCGGATCGCGATGACCTCGGCGCCGTCGGCGTCCTTGATCACGACCGGGCGCTTGACGATCGCGCCGGTGCCCAGGATGGCGGAGGTGCCGCCCGGGACGATCGGGGTGTCGAACAGCGCGCCGCCCGAGCCGGTGTTGGTCACCGTGAAGGTCGCGCCGGACAGCTCGTCCGGGGTGACCTTGTTGGCGCGGGTGCGGCCCGCGAGGTCGGCGATCTTCCGGCCGATGCCGGCCAGGTTGAGGTCGCCGGCGTCCCGGATCACCGGCACGACGAGGCCGCGCTCGGTGTCGACCGCGATGCCGATGTTCTCCGTGCCGTGGTAGGTGATCTCCTTGCCCTCGAGCACGCCGTTGATCTTCGGGTGCACCTTGAGCGCCTCGACGGCGGCCTGCACGAAGAACGGCAGGAACGTGAGGTTGACGCCCTCGCGGGCCTTGAAGGAGTCCTTCGCCTGGGCGCGGAGGCGGGCGACGCGGGTGACGTCGACCTCGACCACGGAGGTCAGCTGCGCCTGGCTGTGCAGGGCGTCGACCATGCGCTCGGCGATGACCTGGCGCAGGCGGCTGGCCTTCTCGGTCGTGCCGCGCAGCGGGGACGGCTGCACCGACTTCGCCGCGGCAGGGGCCGACGGCGCCGACGGGGCGGCGGCCGGGGTCTGCGGGGCGGCGGCGGCCTTGGCAGCCTCCTCCGCCTTCGCGGCGGCCTCGAGCACGTCCTCCTTGCGGATGCGGCCGCCGACGCCGGTGCCGGTCAGGGTCGACGTGTCGACGCCCTTCTCGGCGGCCAGCTTGCGGACCAGCGGCGTCAGGTAGGAGCCCTGCGCCTGGGCCGGGGCGGCCTGCTGCTGCGGCGCCGGAGCGGCGGCCGGGGCAGCGGGGGCGGCCGGGGCCGACTGCGTCGGGGCGGGCACCGGGGCCGGCGTCGGCGCGGGGGCCTCCTCCGGCGCGGCGGCCTGCGGGGCGGCCTCGGTCGCGGCGGGGGCGGCGGCCTGGGCCGCGCCGTCCTGCGACTGACCCGACGCGGCGGGCGCCGAGCCGGAGCCGATCACGGCGAGCGGGGCGCCGACCTCGGCGGTCTCGTCCTCGCCGACCAGGATCTGCTGCAGCGTGCCGGCGAACGGCGACGGGACCTCGGTGTCGACCTTGTCGGTCGAGATCTCGAGCAGGGGCTCGTCGACCTCGACCGAGTCGCCGACCTGCTTCAGCCAGCGGGTGACGGTGCCCTCGGTGACGGACTCGCCGAGCGCCGGCAGGGTGACCTGCTGGCCGTCGCCGGAGCCCTGGGCCTCGGCGGCGGGCGCCGGGGCGGGCTGCTCGGTCGCGGGGGAGGCGGACTCGACCTCGGGGGCCGGGTCGCCGTAGCCCTCGCCCTGCGTGGTGGCGCCGGTCTGCTGGGCCGGGGCCTCCTCCTGCGCGGGGGCGGACTCGGCCGGGGCGGCGTCGCCACCGGCGCCCGAGCCGTCGCCGATCACGGCCAGGACGGCGCCGACCTCGGCGGTCTCGTCCTCCTGCACCAGGATCTGCTCGAGCACGCCGGCGAACGGCGAGGGGACCTCGGTGTCGACCTTGTCGGTCGAGATCTCGAGCAGGGGCTCGTCGACCTCGACGCGGTCGCCCACGTTCTTGAGCCAGCGGGTGACGGTGCCCTCGGTGACGGACTCGCCGAGAGCGGGAAGCTGCACGTTGTCGGACATGACCGCTCGTGCCTCCTTCGAAGTTCGTGTGGTCAGTTGTGGGCGTGCAGCGGCTTGCCGGCCAGCGCCAGGTGCGCCTCGCCGAGAGCCTCGTTCTGCGTCGGGTGGGCGTGCACGAGCGCCGCGACGTCCTCGGGGTAGGCCTCCCAGTTCACGATGAGCTGGCCCTCGCCGATGAGCTCGCCGACGCGCGCGCCGATCATGTGGACGCCGACGACCGGGCCGTCCTTCTGGCGGACCAGCTTGATGAAGCCGGTAGTCGCCAGGATCTGGCTCTTGCCGTTGCCGCCGAGGTTGTACTCCAGGGTCTCGATCGCGTCGGCCCCGTGCACCTCCTTGGCCTTCGCCTCGGTCAGGCCGACGGACGCGACCTCCGGGTCGGAGTACGTCACGCGGGGGATGCCCGACTCGACGATCGGCTGCGGGTTCAGGCCCGCGATCTCCTCGGCGACGAAGATGCCCTGGGCGAAGCCGCGGTGCGCGAGCTGCAGGCCCGGGACGATGTCGCCGACGGCGTAGATGTTGCCGACGCCGGTGTGCAGGCGGTCGTTCGTGATGACGAAGCCGCGGTCCAGGGTCAGGCCCTGCTCCTCGTAGCCGAGGCCGTTCGTCGACGGCCCGCGGCCGACGGCGACCAGCAGCAGGTCGGCGTCGAACGTCTTGCCGTCCTCCAGCGAGACGTGCACGCCGCTGTCGTCCTGGGTCACGCCGGAGAACCGGACGCCCAGGTTGAAGTTGATGCCGCGCTTGCGGAACGCGCGCTCGAACGCCTTGGACAGCGCCTCGTCCTCGTTCGGGACCAGGTGGGGGAGCGCCTCGATGATCGTGACGTCCGCGCCGAACGACTTCCACACCGACGCGAACTCCGAGCCGATGACGCCGCCGCCGAGGATGATCGCGGACTTCGGCACCCAGTCGAGCTTGAGGGCCTGGTCGGACGTGATCACGCGGCCGCCGATCTCCAGGCCGGACAGCGAGCGGGCGTAGGAGCCGGTGCCGAGCACGACGTGGCGCCCGGTGATGCGCTGGCCGTCGACCTCGACGGTGTCCTGCGCGACGAGCTTGCCGTAGCCCTCGATCACGGTGATCTTGCGGGACTTGATGAGACCCTGCAGGCCCTTGTAGAGCCGGCCGATCACCGAGTCCTTGTACGCGTTGACACCGTTCATGTCGATGCCCGTGAGCTCGGTGTGCACGCCGAAGTGCGCGCCGTCGCGGGCGTTGTCCGCCAGCTCCGCGGCGTGCAGCAGCGCCTTGGTCGGGATGCAGCCCTTGTGCAGGCAGGTGCCGCCGACCTTGTCGGCCTCGATGAGGGCGACGCTCAGGCCGAGCTGGGCACCGCGGAGCGCAGCCGCGTAGCCGCCACTCCCTCCGCCCAGGACCACGATGTCGAAAGCGGATCCGGTCGTGTCGGACACGTGAAGACTCCTCCGGCGCAGACATAGGGGAACGCGGTTGTTCCCGGGCCATCTTGTCATCTCCGCATAGGCCCGACGACCCAGATGACCGGGGGCCGCGTGTGATTCTGGGAACAGTCATCCCATGTCTTGCCGTCCAGCGGGCGCTGGTGGGCGGCCGGAGGCACGGCGCGCGCCTGCGCGGCACCCGGGTGATTCCCAGCCGGGGTCCAGCAAGCGCCGTTACGCTCCCGGCATGGGTCTGTTCTCCCGCCGCCGCCGTCCGGCTCCCGCCGCGCCGGACGCGCCGCCGACCGGACGCGCCGCCCGCGAGGAGACCGTGGGGCACCTCCGCGAGTTCGTGCGCACCCGCGTGGGCGTCGAGGCGTACCTCGAGCCCCAGACGAACGTCACGCAGACGACGCTCATGCTCATCGCGACCGACGGCGAGTGGACCCGCCGCCGGGTGCCCGACGGCCGTGCCGGGTGGGACATCGCGAAGGAGCTCGGGGTGCCGTTCTACGACGTGCAGCGCACCGGCTACCCGCAGCGGATGCGGGACTGGAACTCGCGGCAGCGGATCGAGCGGGAGCGGGCCGCCCGGGAGCGCGCCGCCCGCCGCGCGGTC
The DNA here is from genome assembly GCF_019265565.1 of Cellulomonas sp. PS-H5. Classification (NCBI taxonomy): domain Bacteria; kingdom Bacillati; phylum Actinomycetota; class Actinomycetes; order Micrococcales; family Cellulomonadaceae; genus Cellulomonas; species Cellulomonas sp. PS-H5. The sequence goes on along the minus strand of NZ_JAHVCI010000016.1, from coordinate 72,746 downwards.
GACCCGCGCTGACGCGCCTGCGCTCGGTTCGCCGAGATAGGACCGCCCCGCCGAGATAGGACTGTCCAGGGTCCTACCTCGGCGCGGGGGTCCTACCTCGGCGAGGGGCGGCGGGCTGCCGGCGGACCGAGCGCGCGGGCCGGACGCGCGGGCGCCCGGCCGCCCTCCGGGGAGGGCGCCGGGCGCTCGGGGTCGTGCGGGGCGGGCGGCGCGCCGGGCGGGGCGCCGGCGTCAGCGGATCGCGCGGGCCTCGATGAGCGCGAGCAGCGTGCGGACGCCCACGCCGGTGCCGCCGGCCGGTGTGTACCCGAACGGCGCCTTCTCGTTGAACGCCGGCCCGGCGATGTCGAGGTGCGCCCACGGCGTCGACCCGACGAACTCCTGCAGGAACAGGCCGGCCGTGAGCATGCCGCCGAACCGGTCGCCGATGTTCGCGATGTCCGCGACCTTCGACTTGAGCCCGGCGCGCAGGTCGGCGGGCAGCGGCATCGGCCAGAACGCCTCGCCCGCGGCGCCGGCGGCGTCGACGACCTCGGTGCGGGTGGAGTCGTCGCCCATGACGGCGGAGACGCGCGGGCCGAGCGCGACGAGCTGCGCGCCGGTCAGCGTGGCGATGTCGAGGACGACGTCGGGCTTCTCCTCGACCGCGGCGACGAGGCCGTCGGCCATGACGAGCCGGCCCTCGGCGTCGGTGTTGAGCACCTCGACGGTCTTGCCGCCGCGGATGGTCAGCACGTCGGAGGGGCGCTGCGCGGTGCCGGACGGCATGTTCTCGGCGAGGCAGAGCCAGCCGGTGACGGCGACGGGCAGCTCGAGGCGCGCGGCGGCGAGCACGGTGTGCAGCACCGCCGCGGCACCGGCCATGTCGGACTTCATCGCGTCCATGCCCGCGGCCGGCTTGATCGAGATGCCGCCGGAGTCGAACGTGATGCCCTTGCCGACCAGCGCGACCTTGGCGGCCGGACGGGACGGGGAGTAGGAGACCTTGACCAGGCGCGGCGGGCGGGCCGAGCCCTGGCCGACACCGAGGATGCCGCCGTAGCCGCCCGCGGCGAGCGCCTTCTCGTCCAGCACGGTGACCTTGACGCCCTTGGCACCGGTGTCCTTGACCGCGGCCTTGGCGGCGTCGGCGAACGCGGCGGGGTACAGGTCGTTGGGGGCGGCGTTCACCAGGTCGCGGACGCCGTGCACGGCGGCGGCCAGCACCTCGGCGCGGGCGAGCGCCTTCGTGGCCGACTTGTCGCGGGCGCGCGGGGTCAGCACGGTGATCTCGGCGGCCGGGGCCGGGGCGTCCTCGCCCGAGCGGTACCGGGTGTATGCGTAGGCGCCGAGCAGGGCGCCCTCCGCGACCGCGGCGACCTGCTCCGCGTCCTCGGCGGGCAGCGCGACGGCGACCGACGCGGCGCCGGTGAGCTCGCGCAGGGCCGCGCCGGCCGCGCGGCGGAGGGTCTCGGCGTCCGGGACGACCTCGTCGAGCGGGCCGACGCCGGTGAGCACGACGGTCCTCGCCGCGAGCTTGCCCGCGGCGGGAAGCCGCCGGACCTCGTCGACGGCGCCGGTGATGCCGAGCACGCCGGCGAGGCCGGTCACCTGCTCGACGGTCTCGGCGGGCAGCCAGTCGGCGCCCACGACCCGGGGGCCGGCGGGGCTGCTGGCGACCGCGACGACGAGGGCGTCGGCGGTCTGGCGGGCGGGGTTCGCGGAGGTCAGCGTCACTCGGGGCACCCGCCGATGCTATCGCCGCGTCCGGGTACCGTGGGGCCCCGTGACCCCGCCCCTGCTCTACGCCGTCGCCGCGGCGGCCCTCGCGCTGGCCGCCTGGGCCCTGGTGTTCGCGGTCCGGGACCGCGCCGTGGTGCTCCGGCAGCTGTGGGGCGCGGCCGTCGTCGAGGGGCTGCTGGTGGTCCAGGCGGTCGTCGCGGCCGTCCGGCAGGCCACCGGCACCGTGCCGGACGAGCCCGTCGTGTTCTGGGGCTACGTCGTGACCCAGCTGATCCTGCTGCCCGCGGCCGCCCTGTGGGCGTTCGCCGAGCGCACCCGGTGGTCGTCGGTCGTGCTGCTGATCGCGGCGGTGGCGGTGGCGTTCCTGCAGCTGCGGCTCGACCAGACCTGGGCCGGCGCGTGACCGCGAGCCCGGCGAGCCCCGCGCCCCCGGCGCCCCACGGCAGCACCGCGTCCGGCCCGGGCCGCGTCCTCGTCGCGATCTACGGCGTGTTCGCCCTGGCCGCCACGGCGCGGGCGGGCTACCAGCTCGTCGCGAAGTTCGACGAGGCCCCGCTGGCCTACCTGCTGTCCGCGCTCGCCGCGCTCGTCTACGTCGTCGCCACGATCGCGCTCGCCACCGACCGGCGCGGCCTCGCCTGGGCCGCCGTCGGCGTCGAGCTGGTCGGCGTCCTCGCCGTCGGCACGCTGTCGGTCCTCGACGCCGGCGACCTCCCGGACCAGACGGTGTGGTCGGTGTACGGCCAGGGCTACGGCTACGTCCCGCTGGTGCTGCCGTTCCTCGGCGTCGCGTGGCTCTGGCACACCCGCCCGGGGCCCGCCGCGGCCGCGGGGTCCCGGCCGACCGCCCCCGCGGACCAGTAGGTTGGGGGCCGTGTACGGCCTCCTCTTCCGCCAGGTCTTCTCCCGCCTCGACCCCGAGCAGGCGCACCACCTCGCGTTCCGCGCCATCCGCGTCGCCTCCCGCGTCCCGGTCCTGAACGGCGCGCTGCGCGCCGCGCTCACCCCGCCGCCGTCCGGCGCGGTCCGCGTGCTGGGGCGCACGTTCCCGTCGCCGTTCGGGCTCGCCGCGGGCTTCGACAAGAACGCCGTGGGCGTGCCGGGGCTGACGATGCTCGGCTTCGGGTTCGTCGAGATCGGCACGGTCACCGCGCACGCGCAGCCCGGCAACGAGGCCCCGCGCCTGTGGCGCGTGCTCGACCGGCGCGGCCTGCGCAACCGGATGGGCTTCAACAACGAGGGCGCCGCCGCGGTGGCCGAGCGGCTGCGCCGGCTCCGCTCGTCCGCGTCGGGCCGCGCGCTCGTCGTCGGCGTGAACATCGGCAAGACCAAGGTCACCGCGCCCGAGGACGCCGCCGACGACTACGCGACGAGCGCGGGCCTGCTCGCGCCGTACGCCGACTACCTCGTGGTGAACGTGTCGTCGCCGAACACGCCGGGGCTGCGCGACCTGCAGTCCGTCGACGCGCTGCGCCCGATCCTGCAGGCGGCCCGCGCCGCCGCGGACGAGTCGGCCGCCGCCGCGGGTCGGCCGCGCGTCCCGCTCCTGGTCAAGATCGCCCCGGACCTCGCGGACGCCGACGTCGACGCGGTGGCGGACCTGGTTACCGAGCTCGGCCTCGACGGCGTGGTGGCGGTCAACACGACCATCGCGCACGACCTCGGCCCCGGCGGTCTGTCCGGCCCGCCCCTGCTCGACCGCGGCCTGGTGGTCGTCGCCCGGCTGCGGCACCGGCTCGGCGCGGACCGGGTCGTGATCGGCGTCGGCGGCATCACCACCCCGGCCGACGCGCGCGCCTACCTGGCCGCCGGCGCCGACCTGGTGCAGGGCTACACCGGGTTCATCTACGAGGGACCGTTCTGGGCGTCGCGGATCGGCCGGGCGCTCGCCCGCGACGCCGCGACCCGCGCGGCCGCCCCGGCGGGTGCCGCGTGACCGCGCTGCACCCGCAGTGGGCGTGGGAGCTCACCGGCGCGTCCGGCGAGGTGCTCGACCGCCCGCTGTCGCCCGTCTTCGGCACCCGGTACGACGCCGAGGAGTGGCTCGGCGCGCACTGGCGCACGCTGCGGGACCAGGGCGCGCGCACGGCGGTGCTGCGGAACGACGGCGCGCTCGTGGCGCCCGCGTACGACCTCGGGGCCGTGCCCGAGCAGATGACGGTGCGCCCGCGGGACTGACCGCCGCGGTGCGCGGGGTCCGCACGGGCGGCGCGCGCCGCTAGACGAGCGCGGCCGTCGTCCCCGCGAGCGGCGGCGTCCCCGCGTCCGCCCGACCCGGCGCCCCGAGCGCCGCCCACGCCAGCGCGAGGCCGTCGACGGCCCGGTGCAGCTCGTCCGGCTCGACGGTGAACGGCAGCCGCAGCCGGTCCTCGAGCCCGCCGTCGACGCCGAACGCCGGGCCGGGCGCCACCCGCACCCCGTGGGCGAGCGCGAGCGCGCTGAGCGCCGAGGACACCGGCGCCCCGAGGTCGACCCAGAGTGCCTGCCCGCCCGGGGGCACCGCGAACCGCCACCCCGGCAGCCGCTCCGCGAGGAGCCGCACCAGCAGGTCCCGCCCCGCGCGCAGCCGGTCCCGGCGCTCGACCAGGGGCGCCTCGCCGAGCCGCAGCAGCTCGACGGCGACCAGCTGGTCCAGCACCGCCGTGCCGAGGTCCGCGCTGCGCCGGGCGAGCGCGAGCCGGGCCACGAGGTCCGCCGGCCCGCGCAGCCAGCCGACCCGCAGGCCGCCCCAGTGGCTCTTGGACATCGACCCGATCGCGACGACCCGCGGCGCGTGGCCGTCGCCGGCGAACGGCTCGGGCGCGGGGCCGTCGAGCGTGAGGTCGGTGAGCACCTCGTCGCCGGCCACGACCGTCCCGGTGCGCCGCGCCAGCGCCCGCACCCGCTCGCGCGCCGCGCCGTCCAGCGTGGCCCCCGTGGGGTTGTGGTGGTCCGGGATCAGGTAGACGAGCCGCGGGGCGACCTGGCGCACCGTCGACTCCAGGAGGTCCAGGTCCGTGCCGGCGCGCCCGGTCGGCACCGGCACCGGCCGCGCCCCGACGGACCGCGCCGCGTCGATCGCGTGCGGGTAGGTGGGCTGCTCGACGACCACCCGGTCGCCCGGCCCGGCGTGCGTCCGCATCAGCAGCGCGATGGCGTGCTGGGCGCCCGTCGTCACGAGCACCTGGTCGGGCGTCGTCGGGGTGCCGCGGGCGGTGTACCGGTCCGCGATCGCGGCGCGGAGCACGTCGAGGCCGAGCGGCGCGTAGCCGTGGCCGGCGTGCCGGGGCAGGGCGTCCACGGCACGCCGGGCGGCCTCGTGCAGCTCGCGCGGCGCCGGGCACGCGGCGATCGTCAGGTCCACGACGCCGTCCGTCGCGAGCGGCCGGTGCAGCGGGAGCGCGGCCCCGCCGCGGGCGCGGTCCTCGGGCAGCGCCGTCACGGTGCCGGACCCCTGGCGGCTCACCAGGTACCCCTCGTCGCGCAGCAGCCCGTACGCTCCCGAGGTCGTCGTGCGGGACACCCCGAGCACGTCGGCCAGCTCCCGCTCCCCGGGCACCCGGGTGGCGAGCGGCAGGTCGCCGGCGAGGATCGCGCGGCGGACGGCGTCGGCGAGCGCGGCGTACGCCGGGCCGGGGCGGCGCCAGCTGCCGAGCACGGCGGACAGGCCGGTGCCGCTGATCCGGCGGTCCGAGACGAGGAGCGTGGACATGGGGCCACTCTTGCGCAAGTGGCTATCGAAGGGAAGGCCGGTCGGCGTCGATGATGAGTCTGTGACCGCTCAGCCCGATGCCACCGCCGCGGCGGTGGCCACCCCCGCTCCCGCCGCCAGGCGCTCCGCTCCCGCCGCCCGGCGCTCCGCCCACGCCGGCCGCCGCGCCGCCCAGCTCGTCGGCGGCCTCGTCCTGTACGCCGCCTCGATCGCCGTGCTCGTGCACACCGGCCTCGGCAACATGCCCTGGGACGTGCTGAGCCAGGGCGTGTCCCGGCAGGTCGGCTGGTCGCTCGGCACGGTGACGATCGTGCTCAGCGTCCTCATCCTCGGGGCGTGGTGGCCGCTGCGCCAGAGGCCCGGCATCGGCACGGTCGCGAACGTCGTCCTGATCGGCGTCCTCATCGACCCGTTCCTCGCCCTGCTCGACCTGCTGCCCGAGGCGCTCCCGCTGGCCGCACGGGTCGGCATGGTGCTGGCGGGCATCGTGCTCAACGGGCTCGCGTCCGCGCTGTACATCGGCGCGCGGCTCGGGCCGGGTCCGCGGGACGGCCTGATGACCGGCCTGGTCGCCCGCACCGGCTGGCCCGTGGGCCCCGTGCGGATCGCGATCGAGGTGACCGTGGTCGCCGTCGGCTGGCTGCTCGGCGGCACGCTCGGGTTCGCGACTCTGGCGTACGCACTCGGCATCGGGCCGCTGATCCACTGGCTGCTGCCGCGGCTGACGGTGCCCGTGCCGCCCGCCGTGGCGGCGGCCGAGCCGGCCGAGCCGGGGGAGGGCCGCTAGCGCCGCGCGCGTGGAGACGACAGCAGGGCCGGCACCCCGAGGGGGTGCCGGCCCTGCGACGTCCGCGGCGTCAGCGGGAGGCGGGCGAGTTCTTCGCCGTCTCCGCCGGGTCCGCGATGACCGCGTCGCCGAGGATCTCGTCGATCCGCGTCATCAGCTCGGCCGGGATCTCGACCCCGGACGCCTTGACGTTCTCGGTGACCTGCTCGGGGCGGGACGCCCCGATGATCGCCGCGGCCACGTTCTGGTTCTGCAGCACCCAGGCGACCGCGAGCTGCGCGAGCGACAGCCCGAGCTCGTTCGCGACGGGGGTGAGGTCCTGCACGCGCTGGAGCACGTTCGGCTGGTCCAGGAAGCGCTTGATGGTGTTCGCGCCGCCCTTCTCATCCGTGGCGCGCGAGCCCTCGGGCAGCGGCTGGCCCGGCTTGTACTTGCCGGTGAGCACGCCCTGGGCCACGGGGGACCAGACGATCTGGGACACGCCCAGCTCCTCGGACGCCGGGACGACCTCGGGCTCGATGACCCGCCACAGCGCGGAGTACTGCGGCTGGTTCGAGATCAGCTGGAAGCCGAGCTCCTTCGACAGCGCGTGGCCGGCGCGGATCTGGTCCGCGGTCCACTCGGAGACGCCGATGTACAGCGCCTTGCCGGAGCGCACGACGTCGGCGAACGCCTGCATCGTCTCCTCGAGCGGCGTCGCGTGGTCGTAGCGGTGCGCCTGGTACAGGTCGACGTAGTCGGTCTGGAGGCGCTGCAGGGAGCCGTCGATCGACTCCATGATGTGCTTGCGGGACAGGCCGGTGTCGTTCGGGCCCTTGGGGCCGGTCGGCCAGTAGACCTTCGTGAAGATCTCCAGCGACTGCCGGCGCTCGCCCTTGAGGGCCTCGCCGAGCACCTCCTCGGCGACCGTGTTCGCGTAGACGTCCGCGGTGTCGAAGGAGCTGATGCCGGCGTCGAGCGCGGCGCGGACGCAGGCGGTGGCGGCGTCGTTCTCGACCTGCGAGCCGTGCGTCAGCCAGTTGCCGTAGGTGATCTCGGAGATCTTGAGGCCGGAGCGGCCCAGGTGGCGGTAGTTGACCATGCCACCACCCTAGGACGGTCTAGGAGCGCCGGCTCACTCGGGGTAGTCGCCGTGCTTGACCTGCGGCTTCGGCAGGCGGGCGCGGCGGATCTGGAACACCCGGGTGACGGCGTACATCATCAGCCCGCGCTGCTGGCCCGCGTCGCCGAACTTCGCGGCGAGCCGCTTGCGGAGCTTGCGCCACATGATGACGACGTCGACGACCATGCCGATGATGAACAGGTAGAGGACGACCAGGCCCAGGAACGCGAGCTCCGGGCTGACCGAGGTCAGCAGCATGTTGAGCAGCAGCATGACGATGGCGACCGGCAGGAACAGCTCGCCGAGGCTCCACCGGGCGTCGACGTACTGCCGGATGTACCGGCGCACGGGGCCCTTGTCCTTGGCGGGCATGTACCGCTCGTCGCCGGTCTGCATCGCGGCGTACTGCTTGTCGCGCTCGGCCCGCTGCGCGGCGCGCGCGTCCTTGGCCGCGGCCTTGCGGTCCTGGGGCACGAGCGGCCGGCGGTTGGCGGCCTCGGCCGTCTTCCGCTTGGGGGTGGGGCGGCCCTTCCCGGCCTCGATCAGGCCCGGGGTCTCCTCGACGAGACCCGGGGTGGCCTGCTCCGCGGGGGAGGTGCTGTCCTTGCTGCGTCCGAACACCCCTCCAGGGTAGTCGAGTAGCGTGGCGATCCGTGACAGAGCCCACCGCCACCCACGCGTCCCCCACGCCCGCCGACCCCGAGGCCGTCGCCGACCTGCGGGCCCGCGTCGCCGCCGCCTTCCCGGGCGTCCGCGCCGACCTCGAGGCCCTCGTCCGCGTGCCGAGCGTCTCGAACGCGGACTTCGACCAGGCGCACGTCGCCGCCAGCGCGGAGCACGTCGCCCGCCTGCTCGGCGAGGCCGGCCTGCCGGAGGTGCAGATCCTCTCGGTCGAGCGCCCCGACGGCACGCCCGGCGCCCCCGCGGTCGTCGCCCGACGCCCCGCCCCGGCCGGCGCGCCCACCGTGCTGCTGTACGCGCACCACGACGTGCAGCCCCCGGGCGCCCGCGAGGACTGGGACACCGAGCCGTTCGAGCCGACCGAGCGCGACGGCCGGCTGTTCGGCCGCGGCGCGGCGGACGACAAGGCCGGCGTCGTGGCGCACCTCGGCGCGCTGCGCGTGCTCGGCGACGAGCTGGGCGTCGGCGTCACGGTGTTCGTCGAGGGCGAGGAGGAGGTCGGCTCGCCGTCCTTCACCCGGTTCCTGCACACGTACTCCGACCTGCTGCGCGCGGACGTCATCGTCGTCGCCGACTCGTCGAACTGGAAGATCGGCGTCCCCGGCCTCACCACCTCGCTGCGCGGGCTCGTCGACCTCGAGGTCGAGGTGGCCGTGCTCGACCACGCGGTGCACTCCGGCATGTTCGGCGGCCCGGTGCTCGACGCCGTGACCCTGCTGTCCCGGCTCATCGCCACCCTGCACGACGACGCCGGCGACGTCACGGTCGAGGGCCTGGTGTCGGCCGCCGACCCAACTGTCGACTACGACGAGGCCGCGTTCCGCGCCGACGCCAGCGTGCTCGACGGCGTGACGCTCGCCGGCACCGGCCCGCTCACCGCGCGGCTGTGGACCCGCCCGACGATCGCCGTCATCGGCCTCGACGCCCCGCGCGTCGCCACCGCGTCGAACACGATCGCCCCGAGGGCCACCGCCAAGCTGTCGATGCGGATCGCGCCCGGCCAGGACCCGGCCGCCGCGCTGGCCGCCCTGCGCGCGCACCTCGAGGGCCACGCCCCGTTCGGCGCCCGGGTGACCGTACGGGACGGCGAGCTCGGCAAGCCGTTCCAGGCGCCGGCCGACTCGGCCGCGATGCAGGCCGCGCGCGCCGCGTTCGCCGACGCGTGGGGGACCGACCCGGTCGACATCGGCATCGGCGGGTCGATCCCGTTCATCGCCGACCTGCTCGAGGTGTACCCGGACGCGGCGATCCTGGTGACCGGCGTGGAGGACCCGGACTCGCGCGCCCACGGGGCGAACGAGTCGGTGCACCTCGGCGAGCTGGAGCGCGTGGTGCTGGCCGAGGCCCTGCTGCTGACGCGCCTGGCGGTCTGACCGCGGGGCCTACCCCTCGAGTGGAGCGTTCTGCCCGACATGCCGGTGCGGGTCGGGCAGAACGCTCCACCCGTTTCCACTCCCGGGTCGGGCGGCGCCGGGACCCGGCTCAGACCGGCGGGGCCGGGTCGTACTGGATGCCCCGGCGCACCGCCCGCGCGGCCTCCGGCGACTCCAGCCGCGCCACCAGGTGCAGCGCCATGTCGATCCCGGCCGACACGCCCGCGCTCGTCACGACGTCGCCGTCGTCGACGAACCGCGCCTCGGTGTCGACCAGCACGCTCGGGTCGAGCTCCGCCAGCTCGTCGACCGCGGCCCAGTGCGTGGCCGCCGGCCGCCCGGCCAGCAGGCCAGCCGCGGCGTAGACCAGCGCACCGGTGCACACGGACGTCATCAGGGCGGTCTCCCGGCGCAGGTCGCGGACCCACGCCAGGTGCTCCGGGTCGCGGGCCAGCGCGCGGGTGGCGCGGCCGCCGGGGTGCACCAGGACGTGCAGGGGGCCGACGTCGTCACGCGCGGCGTCCGGCACCAGCCGCAGCCCCTTCGCGCACCGCACGCCCGAGCCGTCCGCCGAGAACGTGACGACCTCGGGGCGCAGCGCGGAGTGCGCCGCCCACGAGGCCAGGACGTCGAACGGCCCGACCACGTCCAGCTCCTCGGCGTCGTCGAACACGACGATGCCGATCCGCAACGGGTTCCCGGTGCTCACGAGCGTCCCCTCCCGACGGCGGTGGCGTACCGCCCCAGGGTCTCAGTACCCCGGCAGGGCCAGCATCTGGTCGAGCGCGACCCGCGCCCAGTGCGCGTCGTCCGCGTCCACGACGATCCGGTTCGGCACCCGGCCGGCGACCAGCGACTCCATCGCCCACACCAGGTGCGGGAGGTCGATGCGGTTCATGGTCGAGCAGAAGCACACCGTCGAGTCGAGGTACGAGATCTGCTTGTCCGGGTGCGCCTTCGCGAGCCGGCGGACCAGGTTGAGCTCGGTGCCGATCGCCCAGGCGGACCCGGCGGGGGCCGCGTCGAGGGCCTTGATGATGTACTCCGTCGACCCGACCATGTCGGCGCCCGTGACGACCTCGTGCTTGCACTCCGGGTGCACGAGCACGGTCACGTCGGGCACGGCCGCGCGGACGTCGACGAGGTTCTGCGCGCTGAACCGGCCGTGCACCGAGCAGTGCCCGCGCCACAGGATCATCCGCGCGTCGCGCAGCTCGGCGACGGTGAGGCCGCCGTTCGGCTTCCGCGGGTCGAACACCACGCACTGCTCCAGCGGGATGCCGAGCTCCAGCACCGCGGTGTTCCGGCCCAGGTGCTGGTCCGGCATGAACAGCACCTTGCCGGTGCCGTCGACGCCGCCGACCTGGTCGAACGCCCAGCGCAGCGCGACGTGCGCGTTCGACGACGTGCAGACGGTGCCGCCGTGCCGGCCGGTGAACGCCTTGATGGCGGCGGTCGAGTTCATGTACGTCACGGGGACGGTGTCCTCCGCGACGCCGGCCTCGACCAGCACGTCCCAGGCGTCCTCGACCTGGTCGATCGCGGCCATGTCGGCCATCGAGCAGCCGGCCGCCATGTCGGGCAGCACGACCTGCTGGGCGTCGGACGTGAGGATGTCGGCCGACTCCGCCATGAAGTGCACGCCGCAGAACAGGATGAACTCGGCGTCGGGCCGCGCGGCGGCCTCGCGGGCGAGCTTGAACGAGTCGCCGGTGACGTCGGCGAAGTCGATGACCTCGTCGCGCTGGTAGTGGTGGCCGAGCACGAAGGCGCGGTCGCCCAGCGCGGCGCGAGCGGTGCGGGCGCGCTCCACCAGGTCGGGGTCCGAGGCGGCGGGGAGGCCGCCGACGCACTCGACGCCGCGCTCCGACGCGAGGTCGCGGCCCTGGCCGAGCAGCAGCAGCGCGGAGGACGCGGGCTCGGCGAACGTGGTCCCGGGGGCGAGGAGAGTCACGCGCGGCATCATCCCACAGCGGTCCGGGGCGCTGACCAGGACCGGCGCCGGTGGGGGAGCGCGCCGGCGTGCGAGGATCGCGCCGTGCACGTGCTCGTCGCCCCCGGCCGGTTCGACGCGCGCCCGGGCGACGGCCCCGGGCCCGCCGCCTCCGCGGTGCGCGGCGTCGCGGGCCCGTCCGTCGCGGCGGGCGCCGACCCGTGGCCGGTGCTGACGGCCGACGAGGCGGTGGCGGCGCTGACCGCCGGCTGGCTCGAGGCCGCACCCGGCGACACGCTGCTCCCGCTCCCGCTGTCCGACGGCGGGGCGGGCCTGGTCGACGCGGTCCGGGCGGCGCGCGGCGGGGAGCTGCTGCCGGTCACGACGACCGACGCCCACGGCGCGGTCGTGCCGGGCGCGGTGCTGGTCGTGCCGGAGCCGGGCGGCGGGCGGACCGCGTACGTCGACGGCGCGCTGGCGCTGGGCGCCGGTGACCCCGGGGCGGTCCCGCCGGGGGCGACGACCTCGGCGGGGCTGGGCACGCTGCTCGCGGCGGCGCTCGACACCGGCGCCGGGCGGGTCGTCGTCGGCCTGGGCGGGCGACGGACCGTCGCGCACGACGCGGGCGCGGGCCTGCTGGCCGCGCTCGGGGCCGCACCGGCGGCCGCCGCGCGCGGGCTCGACGGGGCGGCCGGGCTGGCCGCCGCGGACCTGGGCGAGGTCGGTGCGCTCCGCGCGGCGCTGCGGGGCCGGGACCTGGTGGTGCTGCACGCGCACGACCTCCCGCTGCTCGGGCTGGGCGGCGTGTCGGCGGACCTGGCCGAGGCGGGGCGGGTTGACGCGGACGCGGCGCAGGACGTCGAGCGGTCGGTCGCCGGGTTCGTGCGGGCGGCCGGGGAGGCCGCGGCGCTGACCGGCGACGGCGGGCGGCGCGACCTGCTGGGCGGGGGCGTCGCGGGCGCCCCGGCGGGGCCCGGCGCGCGGGCACCGGGGTCGCGCGCCGCGCTCGTCCCGGGGTCGGGCGCGGGCGGGGGTGCGGCGTTCGCGCTCGGGCTGCTCGGTGCGCGGCTCGTGGACGGCGCGTCCTGGGTCGCCGACGCCGTCGACCTGCCGGGCCGGGCCGCCGAGGTGGACCTGGTGCTGACCGGCACGTCCGTCCTCGACGCCACCGCGCTGGAGCACGGCGTCGTCGGGGTCGCCGCGCACGCGGCGCTGCCGCTCGGGGTGCCCGCGATCGCGGTAGCGGCGCACCTGCGCACCGGCCGCCGCGACTGGGGCGCCGCCGGCCTGGCGGCGGGGTTCGGCGTCGTCGAGGCCCCGGGGGACGAGGACGCGTGGCGCCGGGACCCGTCGGCCGCGCTGCGGGCGCGGGTCCCGCGGATCGCGCGCACCTGGTCGCGCTGACCCGCGCCACCGGCCGCGCGGCGTGCAGGTCCTGTGCGCGTCCCGCGGTGCGGCGGGTGCGCGGGCGTACATTGGGGAACAGATCACGCGGGAGTGCGGTTGTGCTCGACGTGACCGTCCCGCGGCACGCGCCCCGCGCGCGCCCGCGACCGATCCGAGACACCGTCAGGAGACAGCAATGAGCGAGACCACCGAGACCGCGACGCACGGCGTCGACCTCACCGACGTCGCGGCCGAGAAGGTCCGCAGCCTGCTCGAGCAGGAGGGGCGCGACGACCTGCGCCTGCGCATCGCGGTCCAGCCGGGCGGCTGCTCGGGCCTGATCTACCAGCTCTACTTCGACGAGCGCGTGCTCGACGGCGACGCGCTGCGCGACTTCGACGGCGTCGAGGTCGTCGTGGACCGGATGAGCGTCCCCTACCTCGAGGGCGCGACGATCGACTTCGCGGACACGATCGAGAAGCAGGGCTTCACGATCGACAACCCGAACGCGGGCTCGTCCTGCGCGTGCGGTGGCTCCTTCAGCTGACCCGCACCGCCTGACGCCCCGAGGGCCCCGGACCGCACGGTCCGGGGCCCTCGTGCGTCCCGGGGCCGCCGCGGCGGCGCAGCAGTCAGAGGTCGGTCAGCCCCGCGTCGCGGCGGATCGCCGCCACGACGCCCGGCAGCGCCGCGCAGAACCGGTCCACGTCCGCCTCGGTGGCCCCGACGGGCAGCGACAGCCGCACGTTCCCCTGGGTCAGCGCGCCCATCGCCGCGAGCACGTGGCTGGGCTCCTCCGTGGCCGAGGTGCACGCCGATCCCGAGGCGACCGCGAACCCGGCCCGGTCGAGCGCCGTGACGACCGCCTCGCCGTCGACGTACAGGCAGGAGAAGGTCAGGACGTGCGGCAGTCGGCCCTCGGCAGGCCCGGCGACGTCGACCTCCGGCACCTCCGCGGCCACCCGGGCACGGAGCCGGTCCACCAGGGCGTGCCGCGGGTCGGGCCCGGCGGCGACCCGGGCCGCGGCCGCCTGCAGCGCGACGGCGGCCGCCAGCGCGGCGGGCACGGACACGCCGCCCGGGAACCAGCGGTCCTCGTCGCCGGCGCCGGCGGGCGGCACGGGGGAGCGGCGCACCCCGGCGCGGGTCGCGAGCACCGCCACGCCGGGCAGGGCGCCGACGTCGCCGGGGTCCAGGGTCAGGACGTCCCACTCCGGGCCCACGGGGACGTGCCCGAACGAGGACCCGGCGTCGACGAGCAGCGGCACCCCGGCGGCGCGCGCGGCGTCGTGGGCCCCGGCGACCGGCTGGAGCGTGCCGACCTCGCCGTTCGCGTGCTGCACCGCCGCCAGCGACACGCCCGGGCGCGCCACGGCGTCGGCGAACGCGGCGAGGTCGAGGCGCCCGTGCCGGTCGACCCGGACCTCGAGGAGGGACCCCGCCGCCTCGGCCGCGTCCAGCACGGCCCGGCGCTCGACCGCCGAGGCGACCACCGACGTCCCGATCCGCCGCCGTCCCCGCGCCGCCGTCAGCACCGCGCCGTGCAGCGCGGCGGTGTGCGACGGCGCGAGGTCGACCTCCTCGGTGCGGGCACCCACGAGCGCCGCCACCGCCTCCCGCGCCCCGTCGAGGAGGGCGCGGGCGCGCCGCCCCTCGGTGTGCAGCCGGCGCGGGTCCGACCAGCCCTCGTCGAGCGCGGCGAGGAACGCCTCGCGCGCGGCGGGCAGCACGGGCGCACGGCCGCCGGCGTCCAGGACGACGCGACGGGCGGCGGCGGGGGAGTCGGTCACCCGGGCACGCTACCGGCCGGTGCGGCACGCCCGGCCGGGGCGACGGATGCGCAGGCGACGCACAGGCCGGTCAGGGACGTGATCCAGATGACACTGCGTCACAAAGTGGCGCCCGCGGGTGGTTCTGAGGCAACGACAGGCCGACCAGCGCGCTACGCTGCACGGGATCGAGGACATAGGTCCTAGGTGACTTCCCTGTCGGGCGACGCACGGTGCGGTGTCGTGCGCGACGGGGACCGACGTGGAAGGCCCCCGGTGCGCTCGCAGACCCCCCGCCGCCCCTGGCGGACCCGACTGGCCGTCGCGGGCGCCGCGACGACCGTCACCCTGGCGCTCGCCGGATGCTCGCCCGAGGCCCAGCGAGGCTGGCTGCCCGGCGACTCCGACAACGAGATCACGAACCAGACCGGACGGATCACGAACCTCTGGGTCGGCTCCTGGGTGGCCGCCCTGCTGGTCGGCATCCTGGTCTGGGGCCTGATCCTCTGGTGCGTCACGGTGTACCGGAAGCGCAAGGACGACGACCAGCTCCCCGTGCAGCTGCGGTACCACGTGCCGCTCGAGATCATGTACGTGATCCTGCCGATCATCATGGTCGGCGTGCTCTTCTACTACACGGCGCGCGACATGTCCGCGATCCAGGACACCTCCGCCGAGCCCGACGTGACCGTCCAGGTCATCGGCAAGCAGTGGAGCTGGGACTTCAACTACGTCGACGACGACGTGTACGACACGGGCCAGCACGCCCAGGAGGTCGGGGCGACCGGCGTCCTCGAGGAGCAGCCGACGCTGTACCTCCCGGTGGGCGAGCGCGTCGAGTTCGTGCTGGACTCCCGCGACGTCATCCACTCGTTCTGGGTGCCCGCCTTCCTCTACAAGCAGGACATGATCCCGGGGCGCACCAACACGTTCCAGGTCGTCCCGCAGGTCGAGGGCGAGTACGTCGGCAAGTGCGCCGAGCTCTGCGGCGAGGAGCACTCGTCGATGCTGTTCAACGTGAAGGTCGTGTCGCGCGAGGAGTACGACGCGCGCATGGACGAGCTGCGGGACGCCGGTCAGGACGGCCAGCTCGGGCTCGATTACAGCCGCTTGCAGGACGTCCGCTCCGACTCCTCCGACACTCCCGAGGAGAACTGATGGCCGCCACCGTCGAGGCCGTGCCGGGGCTCGCCCCCCGCCGCCAGACCCTGGGTCGCACGATCGTCAAGTGGGTCACGTCGACCGACCACAAGACGATCGGCTACATGTACCTGATCACCGCGTTCGCGTGGTTCGCGATCGGGGGCATCATGGCGCTGCTGATCCGCGCCGAGCTGTTCGAGCCCGGCATCCAGATCGTGCAGAGCAAGGAGCAGTACAACCAGCTCTTCACCATGCACGGCACCATCATGCTGCTGCTGTTCGCGACGCCGCTGTTCGCAGCCTTCGCGAACATCATCATGCCGCTGCAGATCGGCGCGCCCGACGTCGCGTTCCCGCGGCTCAACGCGTTCTCGTACTGGCTGTACCTGTTCGGCGGGCTGATCGCCGCGGGCGGCTTCCTGACCCCGCAGGGCGCGGCTTCGTTCGGCTGGTTCGCCTACGCGCCGCTGTCGAACACGGTCTACTCGCCGGGCGCCGGCGGCGACCTGTGGGTGTTCGGCCTCGCGCTGACCGGCTTCGGCACGATCCTCGGTGCGGTCAACTTCATCACCACGATCGTCACGATGCGCGCGCCGGGCATGACCATGTTCCGGATGCCGATCTTCACCTGGAACGCCCTCATCACGAGCCTGCTGGTGCTGATGGCGTTCCCGCCGCTGGCGGCCGCGCTGTTCGCGCTGGGCGCTGACCGCCGCCTCGGTGCGCAGGTGTTCAACCCCGAGAACGGCGGTGCCATCCTCTGGCAGCACCTGTTCTGGTTCTTCGGGCACCCCGAGGTCTACATCATCGCGCTGCCGTTCTTCGGCATCGCGACCGAGATCCTCCCGGTGTTCAGCCGCAAGCCGGTGTTCGGCTACAAGGGCCTGGTGTACGCGACGATCGCGATCGCCGCCCTGTCGGTCACCGTGTGGGCGCACCACATGTACGTGACCGGCGCGGTCCTGCTGCCGTTCTTCTCGTTGATGACGATGCTCATCGCTGTGCCGACAGGCGTGAAGTTCTTCAACTGGATCGGCACGATGTGGCGCGGCAAGCTCACGTTCGAGACGCCGATGCTCTGGACGATCGGCTTCCTGACGACCTTCCTGTTCGGCGGCCTGACCGGCGTCATCCTGTCCAGCCCGGCGCTCGACTTCCAGGTCTCGGACACGTACTTCGTCGTCGCGCACTTCCACTACGTGGTGTTCGGCACGGTCGTGTTCATGATGTTCGGCGGCATGTACTACTGGTGGCCCAAGTTCACCGGCCGCATGCTGAACGAGCGCCTGGGCAAGGTGCACTTCTGGCTGCTGTTCGTCGGCTTCCACATGACGTTCCTCGTCCAGCACTGGCTGGGTGCGATCGGCATGCCGCGCCGTTACGCGGACTACTCGCCCGAGGACGGGTTCACCTGGATGAACCAGCTCTCGACGGTCGGCTCGATGATCCTCGCGATCTCGACGCTGCCGTTCCTGTGGAACGTCTACATCACCTGGCGCCGGGCGCCGAAGGTCACCGTCGACGACCCGTGGGGCTACGGCCAGTCGCTCGAGTGGGCCACGTCCTGCCCGCCGCCGCGGCACAACTTCACGTCGCTGCCCCGCATCCGGTCCGAGCGCCCGGCGTTCGACCTGCACCACCCCGAGGTGGCGGCCATGGACCACGTCGAGCCCGAGCCCGGGTTTTTCGACTGGGAGGCCGAGCGCACGGGTGAGCAGAGAGTCGCCCGCGACCGCGCCGACCACGGCGGTGGCCAGGAGGAGCAGTCCAGCGCGACCATCGTGGACGACCGTCCGCGCGGCACCGACGACGAGGAGGGCCGGGACAAGTGAGCAGGCTCGACGAGTTCGGCGGCGCGAAGCCGTCCGTGTCCGGCGGCGAGCGACCGCGGCACGCCATGAAGGTGGAGCCCTACCTCTTCCTGGGCGGGATCCTGTTCTTCATCCCGATCGGCCTGATCTACGCCTGGTGGAGCGGCGGCGAGCCCGTCGGCACGGTCGGCATCCCGCTGGTCGGCGGCCTGGTGGGCATGATCGGCGGCTACCTGCTGCTGCTCTCCCGCCGGATCGACGCCCGGCCGGAGGACGACCCGGAGGCGCTCATCGCGGAGGGCGCCGGCGACCAGGGCGTGTTCAGCCCGTGGAGCTGGTGGCCCATCACGATCGCGTTCGCCGGCGCGCTGGTGTTCCTCGGCATGGCGATCGGCTGGTGGCTGCTGTACATCGGCGGCGCGCTGGGCATCATCGGCCTCGTCGGGTGGATCTTCGAGTTCTCCCGCGGCCAGCACGCGCACTGAGCGCAGGCGCACCGCACGGCACGACGGGCCGGGCACCCCACGGGGTGCCCGGCCCGTCGCCGTTGCCGGCCGGATCGCGGCCTGCCGGGCCATCCCCGCCGCCCGCGCCGCCCGTGCCGCCTCGGCGCCCGCGCCGCCCGCGCCGCCCCGATTCCGCGAGTGCCTATCCGACACGTCGAGTGCCTACCCACGGGATAGGCACTCGACGTGTCGGATAGGCACTCGGCGCCGGGGGGGGGCGGCGCACCGGTCAGCGGGGCGTGGACCGGCGGCCCGCTCGTGCCTGACGGCGACCCGCCCGTGCCTGATGGCGGACCGCTCGTGCCCGACGGCGACCCCGCTCTTGCCTGCCGGCTGCCCGCTGCGGGCACGAGAGAGGCCGGCCCGCCCCGGAGGGCGGACCGGCCTCGCGCAGCCGTCAGAGGGAGCTCAGAGCGACGGGACGATCAGGCCCGAGGTCTGCGTGCGCGCGCGGGCGAACCGCTCGCCGGCGTCCGCCCAGTTCACGATGTTCCACCACGCCTTGACGTAGTCCGCCTTGACGTTGACGTAGTCGAGGTAGAACGCGTGCTCCCACATGTCGAGCACGACGATCGGCACGATGCCCAGCGGGATGTTGCCCTGCTGGTCGTACAGCTGCACGATGACGAGCTTCTGGCCGATGGAGTCCCAGGCCAGGATCGACCAGCCGGAGCCCATGATGGTGGTCGCGTTGGCGGTGAAGTGCGCCTGGAACTTGTCGAACGAGCCGAAGAACTCGTCGATCGCCGCGGCCAGCTCGCCGACCGGCTTGTCGCCGCCGTCGGGGGAGAGGTTCTCCCAGAACACCGAGTGGTTCACGTGGCCGCCGAGGTTGAAGGCCAGGGTCTTCTCCAGGCCGGCCACGGCGGCGAAGTCGCCGGACTCCCGGGCCCCCGCCAGCTTCTCCAGCGTCGTGTTGGCGCCGGCCACGTACGTCGCGTGGTGCTTGTCGTGGTGCAGCTCCATGATGCGGCCGGAGATGTGCGGCTCGAGCGCCGCGTAGTCGTAGGGCAGGTCCGGAAGGGTGTAGTCAGCCATCAGTGCCTCTCCTGCTCGGGCCGCGGCTCTGTTCGCCGCGGCGGCGTCTTCGCAGTCGGTGCGCCCCGCCGTCGGGCGGGCGCACCTCCTCTGTCGTACCACGACCGGGTGGTCCCCGGCCTCCCGAGCCGGGGCTCCGGCTCGGCGTACGTCGGGTCCGGCGGCCCCGGGGACGACGACGCCCGGGCCGCTCCGGCGGTGAGCCGGTGCGACCCGGGCGGGGTCGTCCTGTCGATCGCCTCGCCCACCCGGTGCAACGACCGGGCGCGCGGGATGATTCCCCAGGTCAGCGCCTGTTTCAGTGGCGCTGCGTGCCCTCGGTGTCCTCGGGCTCGGGGGCGAGGTGCCGGCTGCCGGACGCGCCGGCGGTCAGCTCCTCGCGCTGCTCGTCGTGCGCGAGCGGCAGGGCGTCGTGGCCGCCGTGCGACTGGGCCGCGGCGAGCTCCGCCGGCGTGACGGGCTCGACCCGGTCCTCGTAGAAGACCTTCGAGAGCCGGCGCCGTGCGGCGTCGATCCGGTAGCCCTTGCGGCGCACGCCGCGCGAGTCCTCGGCCGGCTCGATCTCGAGCGGGCGACGGGGCTCGTGCTGCACGCGGAGCCAGCGCTCGTGGGCGTCGAGGGGCTTGTGCACCTCGATGTACTCGCCGGACGCGAACCGGACGATGCGGCCGGTCTCGTGGCCGTGCAGGACCAGCTCGCGGTCCTTGCGCTGCAGCGCCAGGCAGATGCGCTTCGTGATCCAGAACGCCAGCGGCGGGGCCACGAAGAACAGCACCCGGAACGTCCACGTGATGTCGTTGATCGACAGGTGGAAGTGCGTCGCGATGAGGTCGTTCGACCCGGCGAGCACCAGGATCATGAAGGCCGTCAGGAAGGCGACGCCGAACGCGGTGCGGAACGGGGCGTTGCGCGGGCGGTCGAGCACGTGGTGCTCGCGCTTGTCGCCGGTGGCGAACGCCTCGAGGAACGGCCACAGCGCGAGGACCGTGAACAGCAGGCCCGGGATGACCACACCGGGGACGAGGATGTTCATCGAGACCGTGTACTGGCCGATGACGAACTCCCAGCCCGGCATGAGGCGCAGGCCGCCCTCCAGGAACAGCATGTACCAGTCCGGCTGCGCGCCCGCGGACACGACGCCCGGGTCGAACGGGCCGTAGTTCCAGACCGGGTTGATCGTCAGGGTCGCGGCCATGAGGGCGATGACCGCGAACACCACGAAGAAGAAGCCGCCGGCCTTGGCCACGTACACGGGGAACAGCGGGTAGCCGACGACGTTCTTGTCGGTGCGGCCCGATCCCGGGTACTGGGTGTGCTTGTGCAGCACGACCATGAGCAGGTGCAGACCGATCAGCGCGAGGATCAGCGCCGGGATCAGCAGGATGTGCACCGTGAACAGGCGGGGGATCAGCTCCGTGCCCGGGAACTCGCCGCCGAACAGCGCGAACGAGATGTACGAGCCGAGGATCGGGATCGCGCGGGCCACGCCGTCCGCGATGCGCAGGCCGTTGCCGGACAGCACGTCGTCGGGGAGCGAGTAGCCGGAGAAGCCGGCCAGCAGGCCGAGGATCATCAGCGTGAAGCCGACGAGCCAGTTGAGCTCGCGCGGCTTGCGGAACGCGCCGGTGAAGAACACGCGCATCATGTGCGTCACGATCGACGCCATGAAGATCAGCGCGGCCCAGTGGTGGATCTGCCGCATGAGTAGGCCGCCGCGGACCTCGAACGACAGGCGCAGCGTCGAGGCGAACGCCTCGGACATCTGCACGCCGTCCATCGCGGCCCACGGGCCGCGGTAGTGCACCTCGGTCATCGAGGGCACGAAGAACATCGTGAGGAAGGTGCCCGAGATGAGCAGCACCACGAAGGAGTAGAGCGCGATCTCACCCAGGAGGAACGACCAGTGGTCGGGGAAGATCTTGCGCGCGAACTCCTTGACGGCGTTGCCGACGCCGGTGCGCTGGTCCAGGTAGTCCGCGGTCGCCGCGGCGGCGCGCGTGGTGCGCGTCGGCGGTGCCGGGGGAGAGTCGACGGTGCTCACGTGAGGCGCTCCCAGAAGGACGGGCCGATGGGGGAGTCGAAACCGCTCTGCGCGACGAGGTAGCCCTCGTCGTCCACGGTGATCGGCAGCTGGGGCAGCGGGCGGTGCGCGGGGCCGAAGACCACCTTGGCGCCGTCGGCGGCGTCGAAGGTCGACTGGTGGCACGGGCACAGGATGTGGTGCGTCTGCTGCTCGTAGAGGGCGACGGGGCACCCGACGTGGGTGCAGATCTTGGAGAAGGCCAGGATGCCGTCGTAGCTCCAGCCCTCGCCCTGCTCGGACTTGATGTCGCGCGGGTCCATGCGGACCATCAGCACGACGGCCTTGGCCTTCTCGTTGAGCGGGTGCTCGGCGTCCTCGAGGCCCTCGGGGATCACGTGGAAGGCCGAGCCGATGGTGACGTCGGACGCCTTGATCGGGCGGCCGGACGGGTCGATCGTCAGGCGGGTGCCGCGGCGCCACATCGTCCGCTTGGACTGCGAGACGTCCCAGCCGCCGCCGAGGTTGCCGACCAGCGGCACGGCGATCGCCAGCGGGAACAGCGCCAGCGAGGTGACCATCGCGCCCTTCAGCACGCCGCGGCGGCCGATGGACGAGTCCTTGGCGCCCTCGCGCAGGGCCTCGACGGCCTTGACGCGGACGGACTCCGACGACGCGGTGGGGTGGCGGTCCTCGGCGCGCTCGTGGTCGTTCATGAGCGCCTTGGCCCAGTGCACGGCGGCGAGGCCGATGCCGGCCAGGCCGAGGAACAGGCCCAGGCCGAGCAGGAGGTTCGACAGCCGCATGGTGCCGACGGTCTCGCCCGGGGGCACCAGCGCGTACGCGACGATCGCGCCGATGGTGCCGAGGATCGAGATCGTGAAGAGGACGACGACCTGCCGCTCGGCGCGCTTCTGCGCCTTCGGGTCGGTGTCGCCCACACGCGCGCGGTGCGCGTGCAGGCCCGGGTCGTCGAACCGCTCGGGGAGCGGGCCGTCGCCGCGGGTCGTGACGTCCGTGGACGGGTCGTGGTGCGTGCTCACGAGGACTTGGCTCCGATCCAGACCGAGGCGCCGATCAGCAGGCCGATGCCGATGACCCAGGCCCACAGGCCCTCGCCGACCGGGCCCAGCGAACCGAGGGTCAGGCCGCCGGGCGACCCGTCGCGCTGCTCGTCGAGGTAGGCGATGATGTCGCGCTTCTCGTCCGGGGTGATGTTGGCGTCGTTGAACACCGGCATCGACTGCGGGCCGGTCAGCATCGCCTCGTAGATGTGCGTGGGGGACGTCTCGGTGAGCGCGGGCGCCCACTTGCCCTGCGACAGCGCGCCACCGGCGCCGACCGCGTTGTGGCACATCGCGCAGTTCGTGCGGAACAGGGCCATGCCGTTGGCGGCGTCGCCCTTGCTCGGGTCGACCTGCTCCTCCGACGGGATCGCCGGGCCGGCGCCCAGGGACGCGACGTACGCCGCGAGCTGCGCGATCTGCTCGTCGTCGAACTGGACGGGCTTGGCCTGGATCTGCGCGCCGTTCATCTGCGCGGGCATGCGACCGGTGCCGACCTGGAAGTCGACCGCGGCGGCACCCACGCCGATGAGGGACGGGCCGCCGGCGCCGCCGTCGACGGCCTCCCGGCCCTCGGCGGAGACGCCGTGGCAGGTGGCGCAGTTGGCCTGGAACAGCTTCTGACCGGCGGCGACGTCGCTCTCGCTGGCCGCAGCCTGCGCCGCGTCGGCGCTGGCGGGCTGGGCGATCGCGTACACCGCTCCGGTCAGCAGCAGCGCCAGCAGGAGCAGCACGACCGGCGCTGACCGGTGGTGCCTGCGGGCGGCGAGTGCCTTCACGGATGGATCCTCGTCTCGGGCGTGCGGGGGGCTCTACGGGGGGACTGCGGGTGGTGCGGGCTGGTCACTTGATGAGGTAGATGGTCGCGAACAGCGCGATCCACACCACGTCGACGAAGTGCCAGTAATACGAGGTCACGATGGCGGTGGTCGCCTCGTGGTGGCCGAACCGCTTCGAGGTGAAGGAGCGGCCCAGCAGGAACAGGAAGGCGATGAGGCCGCCGACCACGTGCAGACCGTGGAAGCCGGTGGTCAGGTAGAACACCGAGCCGTACGGGCTGGAGGAGATGGTGAGGCCCTCGTGCACGAGCTCGGCGTACTCGAAGACCTGCCCGCCGATGAAGAAGGCGCCCATGATGTAGGTGAGCGTCATCCACTCGTTCATGCCCCAGCCGCGCACGTTGAGCAGCGAGCCGGAGCGGACCGGCTGGAACCGCTCGGCGGCCCAGACGCCCATCTGGCAGGTCACCGACGACAGCAGCAGCACCGTCGTGTTGATCGCCGCGAACGTGACGTTGAGCTTCTCCGTCTGGAGCGCCCACTCCTCCGGCACCGTCGCGCGGAGGGTGAAGTACATGGCGAACAGGCCCGCGAAGAACATGAGCTCCGAGGCCAGCCACACGATCGTCCCGACCGACACGGGGTTCGGTCGGTTGACGCTCACGTGGGGAGCGGAGGCGGGGGCAGCCGTTGCGGTCGTCACGCCTGTCAGTATGGCTTATGACGGCTGTGCGTGGGTCCTTAGTCCCCGTACGTCGCCGAGGTTTCTGTCACATCGTCACCTCGTTCCGCGCGTTCGTGGGCAGGTCGGAGCGTCGCGACCGGCGTGTCGGCCGTCGTGCCAAGATGCAGGGCAGGGACGCGCGCGACACGTCCCCCCGCACGAGCGAAGGACCACCATGGCCGCTGACGCCACCCCCGCCGCGCCCACCGAGGGCCCGCGCATCCTGCTCTACAGCGACGACGTCGACACGCGTGCGCAGGTGCGCCTGGGCGTCGGCCGCCGGCTCGGCCGCGGTGCGCCGGACATCCGGTGGAGCGAGGTCGCGACTCCGGAGGCCGCGCTCCAGCAGGCGGAGACCGGGACCTACGACCTGCTCGTGCTCGACGGCGAGGCCGCCAAGGTCGGCGGCATGGCGCTCGCGCGCCAGGTCAAGGACGAGGTGTTCCGCTGCCCGCCCGTGCTGGTGCTGACCGGCCGGCCGCAGGACGCGTGGCTCGCCGCCTGGTCCGACGCGGACGGCGTCGTCTCCCAGCCCCTCGACCCGGTCGAGCTGCACGACGCCGTCGTGGGCCTGCTCGCCCGGACCCCCGCGGCATGACCGAGCAGGTCACCTGGTCCGACCTGCTCACCACGCTCGTCGAGGGCCGGGACCTCGACGAGGCCCAGACCGCCTGGGCCATGGACGAGATCATGTCCGGCTCCGCCTCGCCGGCCCGCGTGGCCGGCTTCCTCACCGCGCTGCGCGCCAAGGGGGAGACGGTCGCGGAGCTGACGGCGCTGGCCGACACGATGCTCGCGCACGCCCTGCGGTTCGAGGTGCCGGGGCGGGCGGTCGACATCGTCGGCACCGGCGGCGACCGGGCGCACACCGTCAACGTCTCGACCATGGCGTCCGTCGTCGTCGCGGGCACGGGCGTGCGCGTGGTCAAGCACGGCAACCGGGCCGCGTCGTCGTCCTCCGGGTCCGCCGACGTGCTCGAGGCCCTGGGCATCCGGCTCGACCAGACCCCCGAGCGCGTCGCGCAGCTCGCGTCCGAGGTCGGCATCACGTTCTGCTTCGCCCTGACCTTCCACCCCGCGATGCGGCACGTCGCCGTCGCGCGGCGGGACCTCGGCATCAAGACGGTGTTCAACTTCCTCGGCCCGCTCACCAACCCGGCGCAGCCGGCCGCCGCCGCGATCGGCGTGGCCGACGCGCGGATGGCGGGCCTCGTCGCGGGCGTGCTCGCGCGGCGCGGCACCGAGGCGCTGGTCTTCCGCGGCGACGACGGGCTCGACGAGCTCGCGCCGACCGGCACCTCGCGCGTCTGGCACGTCTCGGGCGGCGCGGTGACGGAGCACGTGCTCGACCCGGTCGGCGACCTCGGGCTCGCGCCCGTGACGGTCGCGGACCTGCGCGGCGCGGACGCGGCGTTCAACGCCGGCGTGGCGCGGGCCGTGCTCGCGGGCGAGGCGGTGGCGTCGCGGGAGACGGTGCTGCTCAACGCGGCGGCGGCGCTGGTCGCCGACGGCAGCCTGCCCGGGACCGGGGCGTCCGGGGGCGACCTCGTGGCGCGGCTGCGCGCGGGGCTGTCGCACGCGGCGACGGCCGTGGACTCGGGCGCGGCGGCGGAGGTCCTGGAGCGCTGGCGCGCGGCCTCGGCCTGACGCGCCGGGCGCGCCTGCGACGGCGTGCCCGCGACGGCGTGCTCGCGACCGCCTGCCCGCGACGGTGTGTGCCCGCGAGTGCCTATCGGACACGTCGAGTGCCTATCCGCTGGATAGGCACTCGACGTGTCCCGTGCACACTCGGCGCCTCGGGGCTCGCCTCGCTGACCGAGCAGCCGACGCGCCGAGCGAGCATTCGCCGGCTACTCGCTCGGCGCGTCCGCTACCCGCTCGGCGTCGGGGCGACGCCGGGCGGTCAGTCCTCGATGCCGAGGGCGAAGGCCTGCTCGAGGTCGTGCTGCGAGTAGGTGCGGAACGCGATGAACGTCTGGGTGCGGACGACGCCGTCCACCTTGCTGACCTTGTCCGCGATGATGTCGGCGAGCTCCTCGTGCTCGCGGACGCGCACCATGGCGATCAGGTCGACGCCGCCCGTGACGGAGTAGACCTCGCTCACGCCCGGGATGTTGGCGATGGCGGCGGCGGCCTCGGGGATGCGGTCGGCGTCGGTGTCGATGTGCACGATGGCGGTCAGCATGACGCCATCATGCCGCGCCGGCGGCTCCCTCGGCGGGGTCCTCGGGCCCGTGCGTCGCCGCGCCGGTCCGGCGGGGTGCGTGCAGGTCGGCCGCGCGGGCCAGCCCGGGGAGGTCGCGGAGGTCCGGGACGGCGGCGCCGAGGCCGGATGCCGGGCCGAGCCCGGATGCCGGGCCGAGCCCGGAAGTCCCGGCGAGCCCGGACGCCCCGCCGAGCCCAGAGGCACCACCCAGGCCGAACCCCGCGCCCGCCTCGGCGGCCTCGGCGGTGAACCGGGCGTCGCGCTCCGCCCACCCCGGCGCCGCCGTGCCGTCCCCGGCCACCGCGTCCACCGCCTCGCCCAGCGCGGCGGCCGCCTCCCGCCCGGCCGCGACGGCGTCGGCGGGGTCGGTCCGCGCCTGCGCCGAGCGCACCGGGTAGGCCCACGGCTCGCTCACGCTCACGATCCGCACGCCCGCCCGGCCGAGCCACGCCAGCACGAGGTCGGCCTCCTCGGGGTGCCCGGCGGGTGCCGGGGCGACGGGCGGCGCGACGTGCTCGCCGGTCACCCGCAGCGACTCGACGGCGGGCATCGGGTCGCTGCCCCGCGGCACCAGCGCCGTCCCGGCGAGCCGCCCGTGCCGGACGAGCACGACCTCCCAGCCGCCCGAGTCCGTGCGCCGCGCCGCGACCAGCTCCGCGCACGCCGCGAGCGGCGCCAGGCGCTGGGACCGCGCCGAGCCGCGCAGGAACGCCGCGAGCCGGTCGCGGACCGTGACGGCCTCCTCGAACCGCTCCCGGCCCACGAGGGCGTCGATCCGGGCGGTGTGGGCGCCGACGACCGCCGCCGGGTCGGCCAGCATCGCGTCGCGGACGGCCGCGACGGTCTCGGCGTACTCCGCGACGGCCTCCGGGCGCACGCACGGCGCGGGGCACCGGCCGATCTCGGCGAGGTGGCACGCGCTGGCCCCGGGCGCCGGGACGAGCGGCAGCCGCGCGGTGCACCGCCGGATCGCGAACGCGTCGTGCAGCGCCTCGACCGCGGACTGCGCCGCCGCGCGGGACGCGAACGGCCCGATGTGCGTGGCGTCGTCCCGGACCTCGCGTACGACGGACAGCCGCGGGAACGCCTCGGCGGTGAGCCGGACCCACGGCATCCGCTCGGGGGACCGGGACCGGCGGTTGTACCGGGGGTTGTGCTCGGCGATGAGCCGGAGCTCGCGCACCTGCGCCTCCAGCGGCGTCGCGCACACGACGGGCGTGACCGCCTGCGCGATGCGCACCATCTCCCGCATCCGGGACCGCTTCTCGGCGGCCGTGAAGTACGACCGGACGCGCTTGCGGAGCGACGTCGAGGTGCCGACGTACAGCACCTCGTCCTTCGGTCCCCGGAACAGGTACACCCCGGGCAGGTCCGGCAGGCCGTCGGCGAGGGTGCGCTTGCGCCGGACGTCCGCGGGCACGGCGTCGGCGGCGGTGGCCAGGTCCTCCAGGTGCGTGATGCCGAGCGGCGCGAGCCGGCCGAGCAGGGCGTGCAGCACGTCGACGGTGGCGCGGGCGTCGGCGAGCGCGCGGTGCTCGGGGGTCGTCGTCGCGTGGAACAGGCTGGCCAGGGTGCTGAGCTTGTGGTTCGGGGCCTCGTCCCGGGTGACCACGCGGCGCGCCAGCCGGACGGTGTCGACGACGGGGAACCCCGGCCACGCGTGCCCGGTCTCCGCGGCGGCGGCCTTGAGGAAGCCGACGTCGAACGGCGCGTTGTGCGCGACGAGGACCGAGCCGCGGGCGAACTCGAGGAACGAGGGCAGCACCTCGGCGATCCGCGGGGCGCCGATCACCATGGCCGTCGTGATCCCCGTGAGCACCTGGATCTGCGCGGGCACCGGGCCTCCCGGGTCGACGAGCGTCTGGAACTCGCCCAGCACCTCGCCGCCCCGGACCTTGACCGCGCCGACCTCGGTGATGGCGGACGCGCCGGGCGCGGCGCCGGTGGTCTCCAGGTCGACCACGACGAACGTGACGTCGTGCAGCGGGGTGCCGATGTCGTCCAGGGTCACCTGCACCGGCCGGCCGGTCTGCGGCGCCGCGAGGTCGGAGCGGGGCGGGACGGGGGACCGGTGGACCATGAGCCGCACGCTAGCCGCGCCCTCCGACACGCCCCGGCGGTCCCGGCCCCACCTGCGGACCCGTAGGGTGACGCGCATGCCCGAGCCCGCCCCCGACGCCGTGCCCGAGGCCGTGCGCGCCGCGGTGCTGCCGCTGGCCGCGGAGGTGCTGGGGGCGCTCGACCCGGGCGCGGTCCCGGCGTCGCTCGCCGCCGTGCGCCGGTTCGCCCCGCGACGCCGGGTGACCGCCGGGGCCGGGCCGCTGTGGCTCGCCGTCGAGCGCGACGACGCGTTCCGCGCCCGCGTCGCGCGGGCCTGGTCGCACGCGCACCCGGACCTGGCGGCCGACCTGCTCGCCGACCCGCCCGCACCCGGCGTGCCCGAGGCCCGGCTCGACCTCGCGGTGGGCGCCGCGCTGCTGCGCCCCGACGGCTGGGAGGCGCGGCTCTCGGCGCTCGGCACGCCGCCCCCCGGCGACGACGAGCCGGCGCAGCCCGACGCCGATCACGCGCACCGCGCCCACCGCGCCGAGGCCGAGGTCCGCCGGCTGGCCGCCCGCCTGACCGCCGAGACCGAGCGCGCGGACGCCGCCGAGGCGGAGCTGGTCTCGCTGCGTCGCGAGCTCCGCCGGCTGCGCTCCGACGCCGACCGGTCGCGCTCCGAGGCACGCCGCGCCGCGGAGCACGCCGCGGAGGTCGCAGCCGCCGCCGAACGCGTGCACGCCGAGACCGCCAAGGTGCGGGCGTCGGCCGACGACGACCGGCGCCGCGCCGAGGACCTGGCGCGCGTCGCCCGGGAGGACGCCGCGGCGCTGCGGGAGCTCGCCCAGGTCCGGGTCCGGCTGCTGCTCGACACGCTCGTCGAGGCCGGGTCGGCGCTGCGCGAGGAGCTCGCGCTGCCGCCGGCCGGCCGCATGCCCGCCGACCTGGTCGCGCCGCCCGTGCCGGCGCCCGGGGGAGCGGGCTCGCGCCCGACGTCCCGCGGCCGGTTCGCCGACGACCCTGCGCTGCTCGACGACCTGCTCGCGATGCCGCGCGCGCACCTGCTGGTCGACGGCTACAACGTGTCGAAGCTGGCCTGGCCGGACCAGCCGCTGACCGAGCAGCGCCGCCGGCTGACCGAGCGCCTGGCGACGCTCGCGGGCCGCACGGGCGCCGAGGTGACGTGCTGCTTCGACGGGCGGGAGTCCGAGGCCTCCGGGCGGACCCCCGCCGCCCCGCGCGGCGTGCGCGTGCTGTTCTCGCAGGGGGAGATCGCCGACGACCTGCTGCGCCGCCTGGTCCGCGCCGAGCCACCGGGTCGCGTGGTGGTGGCGGTGACGAGCGACCGGGCGCTGGGCGCCGACCTGGAGGCCGCGGGCGCCCGCGTGCTCCCGTCCGCGACGCTCCTGGCCCGCCTCGGCCGGGTCTGACGGCACCGCGCCCGGCCGGCCGGTGAGGTCGTCACCGGTCGGCCGGCCGCCCGCTCAGCCCGCCTGGTCGCCCGCGTAGATCGCCTCGACGTCCGTCGCGAAGTCCTTGAGGACGTGCGTCCGCCGGACGCTCAGCTTCGGCGTCAGGTACCCGCCCGCGATCGTGAGGTCCCGGTCGAGGATGCGGTACCGCCGGATGGACTCCGCCCGGGACACCGCGCGGTTGGCCCGTTCCACGCCCTCGTCGATCGACGCGAGCACGTCCGGGTGCGCGGCGGCGTCCGCCACGGACAGCTCCGGCAGGCCGTGCGCCGCGCACCAGCCCGGCAGCCCCTCGGCGTCGAGCGTCACCAGGGCCCCGATGAACGGCCGCCCGTCGCCGACCACGACCACCTGGCTGATCAGCGGGTGCGCGCGCAGCCGGTCCTCGAGCACCGCAGGGGCGACGTTCTTGCCGCCCGCGGTCACGATGATCTCCTTCTTGCGCCCGGTGATCCGCAGGTACCCGTCCTCGTCGAGCGACCCGAGGTCGCCGGTGCGGAACCAGCCGTCGTCGAACGCCTCGGCGGTCGCGACCGGGTTGCCGTGGTACCGCCCGAACACCTGGTGCCCGCGGACCTCGACCTCGCCGTCGGCGGCGATCCGGACGGCGGTGCCGGGCAGCGGCGGGCCGACGGTGCCGATGCGGGTCTTGCCCGGCATGTTCACCGTGGCGGGTGCGGTGGTCTCGGTCAGGCCGTAGCCCTCGAGCACCCGGACGCCGATGCCGCGGAAGAAGTGCCCGAGCCGCTCGCCCAGCGGGGCGCCGCCGGAGATCGCCCACTCGATCTGCCCGCCCATCGCGGCGCGGAGCTTGTGGAACACCAGCCGGTCCGCGACGGCCCGCTGCGCCCGCAGCCCGAGCGACGGCCCGCCGGCGTCCAGCGCCTTCGAGTACGCGATCGCGGTGCGCGCGGCCCACTGGAAGATCTTCAGCTTCCCGCCCGCCGCGGCCTTCTGCTCCGCCGAGTTGTAGACCTTCTCGAACACCCGGGGCACCGAGAGGATGAACGTCGGCCGGAACTCGCCCAGGTCCTGCAGCAGCTGCTTGGTGTCCGGCGTGTGCCCGAGGACGGCGCCGGCGGGCATGCAGAGCACCTCGACGAACCGGGCGAACACGTGCGCCAGCGGCATGAACAGCAGCGTCCGCGCGCCGGGGGTCGCCACCACCTCGTGCAGCCCCTCGACGGCGTTGCGGGCGAGCACCGCGAAGTTGCCGTGGGTGAGCTCGACGCCCTTGGGGCGGCCGGTCGTGCCGGAGGTGTAGATGATCGTCGCGAGGTCGTCCCGGCCGGCGTGCCGGCGCAGCCGGTCCACCTCCGAGTCGGGCACCGCGGCGCCCTCGGCGGCCAGCGCGTCCACCGCGCCGCCGTCGATCAGGAGCACGTCCTGCAGCAGCGGCGCCTCCGGGCGGACCTCGGCGACCGTGGCGGCGTGCTCCGCGGTCTCGACGACCAGCAGCGTCACCGCGGCGTCGGTGAGGATCCAGTGCACCTGCTCGGCGGACGAGGTCTCGTAGACCGGGACCGGGACGGCCCCGGCGCTCCACAGCGCCCAGTCGAGCACGGTCCACTCGTACCGGGTGCGGGACATGATGCCGACCCGGTCGCCCGGGCGGACGCCGTGCGCGACGAACCCGCGCGCCACGTCGCGCACCCGGCGGTCGAACTGCGCGGCGCTCACCGTGCGCCAGGACGTCGTCCCGGGCGTCTTGTACTCCATCAGCGGGCCGTCGCCGGTCTCGGCCACGCGCGTGGCGAGCAGGTCGAGCAGGTTCTCCCGCGGCCCCGCCTCGATGAGCAGGGGTGTGCTGAACTCCTCCATGGCTGGCTCCGTTGTCAGGCGTCGGAAGGGTGTCAGGAGCATAGGGGACTTTCGTCCCGATCGCGGCGCCCGACACGTCCCCCGAGCGGGTGGCCGGCGCGTGCGCCGGCGCGAGAACCGCCCGCGCGCTGGGAGCGTGTGCAGAGAAGGCCGCCCAGCACGCTAGCGTGGGGGCGCACGCGCGCAGTGTCGCCGCCGCGGCACCGGTGCAGCGTCCCGGTCCGGCGGTCCTCGCGGGTGCGCCACGCAGAGATCTCACGCGGAAGCAGGGAAGCATGCACGCCATCGGTGTGGACATCGGCGGGACGAAGATCGCCGCCGGTGTGGTCGACGAGGACGGCCGGATCATCGCGAAGACGCGTCGCGACACCGACCCCCGCGACTCCGGGAGCGTCGACCGCGGCGTCATCGAGGCCTGCCAGGAGCTCGCCGAGCAGTACGAGATCGGCGCGATCGGCCTCGCCGCCCCCGGCTTCATCGGCACCGACCAGGCCACCGTGCTGTTCACCCCGAACCTGCCGTGGCGCGAGCACCCGCTGCGCGACATCGTCGCGAAGGAGATCGGCGACGAGGTCAAGATCGTCGTGGCGAACGACGCGAACGCGGCCGGCTGGGCCGAGTTCCGGTTCGGTGCGGCGCGGGACGAGCAGGACATGCTGCTGCTCACGATCGGCACCGGCCTCGGCGGCGCCATCGTGGTCAACGGCGAGCTCGTGCTCGGCGCCTGGGGCGTCGCGGCCGAGGTCGGCCACATGCGCGTCGTCCCCGGGGGCCACTACTGCGGCTGCGGGCACGAGGGCTGCTGGGAGCAGTACGCCTCCGGCAGCGCTCTGGTGCGCGACGCGCAGTCCGCGCTCATCACCGAGCCGGCCCGCGGCACCCGGCTGCTGGAGCTCGCCGGCGGCGACGCCGACGCGCTGACCGGCCCGCACGTCACCCAGGCCGCCCAGGAGGGCGACCCGCTGGCCGTCGAGCTGCTGGCCGAGCTCGGCCGGTGGATCGGCGAGGGCTCCGCGTCCGTCGCGGCTCTGCTGGACCCCTCGATCGTCGTCATCGGCGGCGGCGTCAGCGCCGCGGGCGACCTGCTGCTGGCCCCGGCCCGCCGCGCGTTCCTCGACCAGCTGTCGGCGCGCGGCCACCGCCCGGAGGCGACGTTCGCGCTCGCCTCGATGGGCAACGACGCGGGCATCGTGGGCGCGGCGGACCTCGCGCGCCGCTGAGGCCACCCGCACGTCCGCGACGGGCGCGCCGGAGCCGGGGGAGACCCCGCGTCCGGCGCGCCCGTCGCGCGTCCGGGTGCGTCAGACGACCGCGCCGTCCGAGTCGTCGTGCTCCGTGTCCCGCCGGTGCGGCATCCGCCAGAGCAGGACGACCAGGCCCAGCACGAACGTCACCACCGACGCCTGCATGACGACGGGCGGCGCGTCCCGCCAGAAGATCAGCACGACGAGCCACACCACGGGCATGAGCGCGATCGCCAGCCACGCCATCGTGAGCAGCGGGTCGCCGCCCAGCACCGGGCCCGGGTCCGGCGGCCGGAAGTGCTCCGCCTCGTCGACCCGCCGCTCGGCCTCGTCCATCTGGTCGGTCGCGTCCCAGTCGCGGCCGGACAGCGGCGGCGTGCCGGGGTCCGGGGGACCGGCCTCGGCGGGCGGCGCGGGCTCCGCGCGCGCGGGACGCACGACGCGCCGGTCGGTCACCCACGGCGCGACGGGGTAGGTTACGGCGGGACCGGACGACGTCCGCGGGTCGTCCTGGCCTGCGGCGGCGGCCGCCGGCGGCTCCGCCGGCCCGGTCGGGTCCGAGTCGCCGCGGAGCTCCGCGACGATGGCGGCCCACTGCTCGTCGGTGACGCGGTCGCCGGAGGGGTCGTGCTGCCGGTCGGCGCGCGGGCCGTCGGGCTCGTCGCCGTCGGGCGACGGGTCGGGGCGGTCGGGACGCGGAGCCATGGCAGCACTCTAGAGTCGGCTAGGAGCGCCGGGCACCCGACGGGTGCCCGACGGCCCGCACGACGAGGGCGAGAGGTGGCAGGTTGTTCTACTGGTTCATGAAGCGGGTCCTGGTGGGCCCGCTGCTGCACCTGCTGTTCCGCCCGTGGGTGCGGGGCGCGGAGCACGTGCCGAGCAGCGGCGCGGCGATCCTGGCCAGCAACCACCTGGCGGTCGTCGACTCGTTCTTCCTGCCGCTGGTGCTGGACCGCGAGATCGTGTTCATCGGCAAGAACGAGTACTTCACGGGCCGCGGGCTCAAGGGCCGGCTCACCGCGGGCTTCATGCGCGGCGTCGGCACCATCCCGGTCGACCGCTCCGGCGGCAAGGCCTCCGAGGCGGCGCTGCGCACCGGCCTGAACCGGCTCGCCGAGGGCAAGCTGTTCGGCATCTACCCCGAGGGCACCCGCAGCCCCGACGGCCGCCTCTACCGCGGCAAGACCGGCGTGGCGCGCATGGCCCTGGAGTCGGGCGCCCCGGTCATCCCCGTCGCGATGGTCGACACGGACAAGGCGCAGCCGCTCGGCCAGCGCCTGCCGCGGCCTCGGCGCATCGGCATCGTCATCGGCGAGCCGCTCGACTTCAGCCGGTACAAGGGCATGGAGAACGACCGGTTCATCCTGCGCTCGGTGACCGACGAGATCATGTACGCGCTCATGGCCCTGTCCGGCCAGGAGTACGTGGACATCTACGCCGCGACCCAGAAGGCGCGCATCGCCACCGGGCACCCCGCGGCGACCGGCCCGGCGGCCCCCGAGCCGACCGCGCCCGGCGGCCGGGCCGTGCCCGATGTCCAGCCTCCGGTCCCGCCGGAGGAGGAGTCCGCGGCTCAGTAGGATGAGCCGCGTCCGTCGCGCACCGCGCGGCGCGACCCGAGGACCTCGGTCCCGGGTCCGGTCCCGCGGGGTGCCCTTCAGTGGCCCCGGGGCTGGGATGACCCAGCTGTGCTGTTCTATCGAGAGGTGTGTCTCATGTCGGTTCGTCGCGTCGCGCTCCTGACCGCGGGTGGCTTCGCTCCGTGCCTGTCCTCGGCCGTCGGTGGCCTCATCGAGCGCTACACCGAGATCGCCCCCGAGGTCGAGATCATCGCCTACCAGCACGGGTACCACGGGCTCCTGCGCGGCGACAAGATCGTGATCGACGCCGAGGGCCGCGCGCAGGCGCACCTGCTGCACCGGTTCGGCGGCTCGCCGATCGGCAACTCGCGGGTCAAGCTCACCAACGCGGCCGACTGCGTCAAGCGCGGGCTGGTCCAGGAGGGCCAGGACCCGCTGCAGGTCGCGGCCGAGCAGCTCAAGGCCGACGGCGTCGACGTGCTGCACACCATCGGCGGCGACGACACCAACACCACCGCGGCCGACCTCGCCGCGTACCTGGCGGACAACGACTACGGCCTGACCGTCGTCGGCCTGCCGAAGACCATCGACAACGACGTGGTGCCGATCAAGCAGTCGCTCGGCGCGTGGACCGCCGCCGAGGAGGCCGCCGGCTTCGCCGCGAACGTCATCGGCGAGCACCGCTCCGGCCCGC
Organism: Cellulomonas sp. PS-H5; assembly: GCF_019265565.1. NCBI lineage: Bacteria > Bacillati > Actinomycetota > Actinomycetes > Micrococcales > Cellulomonadaceae > Cellulomonas > Cellulomonas sp. PS-H5. The sequence goes on along the minus strand of NZ_JAHVCI010000016.1, from coordinate 38,160 downwards.
GCATGCTCATCGTCCACGAGGTCATGGGCCGGCACTGCGGGTGGCTGACCGCCGCCGCGGCCGCCGAGTACCGCAAGTGGCTCGACCGCCAGGAGTGGGCCCCGGCCCTCGGCCTGACGCGCGAGCGCTGGGACGTGCACGCCGTGTTCCTGCCCGAGCTGGCGCTCGACATCGACGCCGAGGCCGCGCGCCTCAAGGCGATCATGGACACCCAGGGCAACGTCAACATCTTCCTGTCCGAGGGCGCGGGCATGCACGAGATCGTCGAGCAGCTCGAGGCGTCCGGCGCCGAGGTGCCGCGCGACCCGTTCGGCCACGTCAAGCTCGACACGATCAACCCGGGACAGTGGTTCGCGAAGCAGTTCGCGGAGAAGCTCGGCGCCGAGAAGGTCATGGTCCAGAAGTCCGGCTACTACTCGCGCGCCGCGGCCGCGAACGCCGAGGACCTGCGCCTCATCAAGTCGATGACCGACCTCGCCGTCGAGTGCGCGCTGCGGGGCGAGTCCGGCGTGATCGGCCACGACGAGGAGGACGGCGACCGCCTCAAGGCCATCGCGTTCCCGCGGATCGCCGGCGGCAAGGCGTTCGACGTCTCGCAGCCGTGGTTCGGCGCGATCCTGGAGGGCATCGGGCAGCCCCTGGTGCCCGCGACGGCGCACTGATGAGCGTCGAGGCGGACCCGCGGGTCCTGCAGGGGCTCGAGGCCTGGCGGGACCTGCCCGTGACGCAGCAGCCGGCGTGGCCGGACCGGGACGCGCTCCAGCGCGTGACCGACCGGCTCGCCGGGCTGCCGCCCCTGGTGTTCGCGGGGGAGGCCGACGCGCTGCGCGGCCAGCTCGCGGCCGCCGGGCGCGGCGAGGCGTTCCTGCTGCAGGGCGGCGACTGCGCCGAGACCTTCGCCGAGGCCACCGCGGACAACATCCGCGGCAAGATCATGACGGTCCTGCAGATGGCGGTCGTGCTCACGTACGGCGCCAGCCTGCCCGTCATCAAGATGGGCCGGATGGCCGGGCAGTACGCGAAGCCGCGGTCGTCGGACTCGGAGACCCGCGACGGCGTCACGCTGCCCGCGTTCCGGGGCGACATCATCAACGGCTTCGAGTTCACCCCCGAGGCCCGCACGCCGAACCCCGAGCGGCTGCTCGACGCGTACCACACGTCGGCGTCGACGCTGAACCTGATCCGCGCGTTCACCACCGGGGGCTTCGCGTCCCTGCTGCGGGTGCACGAGTGGAACCGCGGGTTCACCGCCAACCCGGCGTACGCCCGCTACGAGGAGATCGCCGCCGAGATCGACCGGGCCATCCGGTTCATGGCGGCGTGCGGCGCCGACTTCGACGCCCTGCGCACCGTCGACTTCTACGCGAGCCACGAGGGGCTGCTGCTCGACTACGAGCGGCCGCTCACCCGGATCGACTCGCGGACCGGCCTGCCGTACGACTGCTCGGCGCACTTCCTCTGGATCGGGGAGCGCACCCGGCAGCTCGACGGGGCGCACGTCGACTACTTCAGCCGCGTGCACAACCCGCTCGGCATCAAGCTCGGCCCGACGTCCACCGCGGACGACGCGCTGCGCCTGATCGACAAGCTCAACCCGAGCGCCGAGGCCGGCCGGATCACGTTCATCACCCGCATGGGCGCCGGCAAGATCCGCGACCTCCTGCCCTCGCTGGTGGAGAAGGTCACGGCCGACGGCCGCCCGGTCACCTGGGTGTGCGACCCGATGCACGGCAACGGCATCACGTCCGCCTCGGGCTACAAGACCCGCCGGTTCTCCGACGTCATGGACGAGGTCGCCGGGTTCTTCGAGGTGCACCGCGCGCTCGGCACCGTGCCGGGCGGCCTGCACATCGAGCTCACCGGGGACGACGTCACCGAGGTGCTCGGCGGCGCCGAGGAGATCGACGACGCCGGGCTGGCGCGCCGGTACGAGACGCTGGTCGACCCGCGGCTCAACCACCAGCAGTCGCTGGAGCTCGCGTTCCAGGTCGTGGAGCTGCTCCGGCGCTCCTGACCCCCGCGCGCGGCGACGGCCGCCGACCCCTTCCGCCAGGGGCGGCGGCCGTCGTCGTGCGTGCCCGGGCTGCTGCGGTCGTCAGGCCGCGCGCTGGTTGAACCGCAGCATGTTGCCCGACGGGTCGCGGAACGCGCAGTCCCGCACGCCGTACGGCTGGTCGATGGGCTCCTGGAGCACCTCGCCACCGGCGGCGCGGATGTGCTCGAAGGTCGCGTCGACGTCGTCGGTCTGGAAGATGACGCCGCGCAGCAGGCCCTTGGCGAGCAGCTCGGCCATGGCCTGCTTGTCGGCGTCCGACGCGCCCGGGTCCGCGAGCGGCGGCTCGAGCACGATCGTGACGTCCGGCTGGTTCGGCGGGCCGACGCTCAGCCACCGCATCCCCTCGAACCGGACGTCGTTGCGCACCTCCAGGCCCAGCACGTCCCGGTAGAACGCCAGGGCCAGGTCGTGGTCGTGCACGGCGATGAAGCACTGCTGCAGCGTGATGTCCATGGCCGTCACGCTAGAGGGACCGGGTCGCGCGGCGCTTCTCCGTTCCTGACCGGTCGGGTGCGGACCTTCGCGACGCACGCGGGCACCGCCGCGCCGGCGTCGTGCTGCTGCGCGCGGTAGGCGGACGGGCTCATCCCCACCAGCTCGGAGAACCGCGCGCTGAAGGAGCCCAGGGAGGTGCACCCGACCTCGACGCACACGTCGGTAATGCTGAGGTCGCCGCGCCGCAGCAGGGCCTTGGCCCGCTCGATCCGCCGGGTCATCAGGTAGCCGTAGGGCGTCTCGCCGTACGCGGCGCGGAACGACCGGGAGAAGTGGCCGGCGGACATCAGGGCGTCGCGCGCGAGCGTCGGGACGTCGAGGGGCTGGGCGTAGTCGCGGTCCATCCGGTCCCGCGCGCGGCGCAGCCGGACCAGGTCGTCCAGGGACGGGTGGGGCACGCCGCGCCTCCTCGCTCGCCGCTGCGGGGGTCTAGACGACCGTCAGCGTGATCGTCGTGCCCTTGGCCACCTGCTGCTCGGCCGGCACGCTCTGGTCCCGGACGGTGCCGAACAGGCCGCCGAGCACGTTGCGCCGCTCCGCCTTCAGGCCGAGCGCCTCCAGCGCGGCCGCCGCCTCGTTGTACTGCTTGCCGGTGAGGTTCGGCATCGCCACGGTCTCGGGGCCCTTCGACACCTGGAGCGTGACGGTGTCGGTGCGCTTGCCCTGGGCGCCGCCCTCGGGGGTCTGGGAGATGACCCGGCCGGCCTCGACGGTGTCGCTGAACGCCTCCTCGGGGGCGACGACCAGCCCGAGGCCCCGGAGCTGGGCGGTCGCCTCGTCGAGCGTGGCGCCGACGACCGAGACGATCCGGACGGGCTCGGGGCCGTCGGACAGCGTGAGCAGCACGGTGGAGCCTCGCCGCAGCGCCTGGCCCGGCTCCACCGGCGTGCCGTCCGCGTCCGTCACGGCGAGCACGGCGCCGACGGCGGCGGCGTCGTCCCAGTGGTCGCCCTCCACGTAGTCCGCGTCGAGGCCGGCCGCGGTGAGCAGCGCCTCGGCGTCGGCCTGCAGCTTCCCGACCAGGGTCTCGGCCGGCATCGCCACCAGGTCGACGCCCTTCGAGACCGTGAGCGTGACGGTGCCGTCCTTGCGGACCCGCTCGCCGTCCCCGGGGTCGGCGGAGACGACGTCGCCCGAGGGCACGGTGTCGTCGAAGGCGCGGACGACGTCGGACGCGAGCTCCGCGGCGTCCAGCGCCCCCAGCGCGTCGTCCTCGGCGAGGCCGGAGACCGCCGGCACCGTGGTGTACGCGCCCGGGCCGACCGCCAGGTACCACCAGGTGCCGCCGCCGATCGCGGCGAGCAGCAGGACCGCCGCGACGACCCAGCGCCACGGGCGGCGCCGCCGGGCGGTCGCCGCGGCGGGGGAGCCGGACACGGTCACCGCGCCGATGGGCAGTGCGACCGTGCGGCCGGGCGTCTCGAGCCGGGTGGTGGCGTCGCCGGGCTCCGCGGGCTCGTCGGCCGGGTCGCCGGCGGCGCGCGCGCCGACCGCGGAGGAACCGGTGTCCTGCTCGGGGTCGGTCGCCTGGGGGAGGGACACGACGGGGTCGCGGTCGACCCGGCGCGCGAGCGTCGCGGGGTCGAGCGCGGTGCGGGTGCGGCGCAGCAGGGCCAGCGCGGCGCCGGCGTCGGCGGGGCGGTCCTCGGGCTCGCGGGCGGCCAGCGCACCGACCAGCTCGTCGACCTCGACCGGGAGCCAGGAGGCCCCGTCGGCGTCGGACGGGGCGGGCACGTCGTTGTTGACGTGCTGGAACGCGATCTGGATGGGCGTCTCGCCGGTGAACGGCTGCGCGCCCGTCAGCATCTCGTAGAGCAGGACGCCGGTGGCGTACACGTCGGTGCGGGCGTCGCTCTCGCCCCGGACGACCAGCTCCGGCGACAGGTAGGCGACCGTGCCGAACACCGTGCCGGTGGTCGTCGACGTGACCTCGGTGACCGCCCGGGCCAGCCCGAAGTCGGCGACCTTGATCCGCCCGTCCGTCGCCATCAGCACGTTCTCGGGCTTGACGTCGCGGTGCACGAGGCCGGCGCGGTGCGCGGCGCCGAGCGCGTCGAGGACCTGCTCGGCGACCCCGAGCGCCTCGCCCACGCTCAGCGAGCCGCGCTCCGAGAGGTGCCGGCGCAGGTTGACCCCGTCGACGTACTCCATCGTCAGGTACGAGGTGTCGCCGTCGAGGCCCTGGTCGTACACGCCGACCAGGCCGGGGTGGGTGAGCCGGGCCGCCGCGCGCGCCTCGCGCCGGAACCGCGCGACGAAGTCGGCGCCCGCCCGGCCCTCGGCCAGGTGCGGGTGCATGACCTTGAGCGCGACGTCGCGGTCGAGCCGGCGGTCGACCGCGAGGTACACCGTCGCCATGCCGCCGCGCGCGATGCGCTGGACGACCTCGTAGCGCCCGTCGACCAGGCGGCCGACGAGCGGATCGGTGACGGTGGCTCCCACGGGCGGCATTCTACGGGCGAGGACGCCCCGGACCCCGGAGGCCCGCGGTCAGTAGCGCGCCATGTGCGTCTGGACGTTCGCGACGTACCGTCGGGTGTCGCTGAACATGCCGTTCCGCTTCACCGAGGACGCCCCCTGGTAGTAGGACGCGACGGCCGTCGACAGGTCGGGCGACGTGCGGACGAGCTGGCGGATGATCGCCACGCCGGCCACGACGTTGTCGTCGGGGTCGAGCAGGTTGAGGTCGCGGCCCACGAGCTGCGAGGCCCACTCGCCGGAGCTCGGGATCACCTGCATCGTGCCGATGGCGTTGGCGGGGGAGACCGAGGTGTGGTTGAAGCCGGACTCCTGGAACGCGATCGCCTGCGCCAGCGCCGGGTCGACGCCCATCGAGCGGGCCGTCGCGGCCACCTTGGCCTGCATCGCGCCCTTGGACGGCACGCCCATGGCGATCAGCGCGGCCTTGTTCGCGTTCGCGGAGGCGACGACGGTCGGCGCGTAGGTGCGGCCGAGGAACGTGTTGCCCACCAGCTGCGCGCCGCCGGTCGCGGCCGGGGCGGCGGCCGCCGCGGCGCCGGACCCGCCGGGGATCGTCAGGGTCTGGCCGACGCGGATGAACGCGCGGGAGTCGAGCCCGTTGGCGGAGGTGATCGCCGCGACCGTGGTGCCGTAGCGCTTCGCGATGGCCGAGACGGTCTCGCCGGAGGCGACCGTGTGCTTGCCGCCCGCGGAGGTGGGCGCGGTGGCGGCGGTCGTCGTGGCGGCGCCGGACGCGCCCGGGATCGTCAGGGTCTGACCGACGCGGATGAACGCGCGGGAGTCCAGGCCGTTCGCGGAGACGACCGCCGCGACGGTGGTGCCGTACCGCTTCGCGATGGCGGACACGGTCTCGCCGGAGGCGACGGTGTGCGCGCCGCCGGTCGCTGCCGGGGCGGCGGCCGCCGCGGCACCGGACGCCGTGGCACCGGCCGCGCCCGGGATCGTCAGCGTCTGGCCGACGCGGATGAACGCGCGGGAGTCGAGCCCGTTGGCGGAGGTGATCGCCGCGACCGTGGTGCCGTAGCGCTTCGCGATGGCGGACACGGTCTCGCCGGAGGCGACCGTGTGCGCGCCGCCCGCGGAGGCGGGCGTGGCGGCGGTGGTGGCCGCACCGCCGCCGGCGGTCGGGATCGTCAGGCGCTGGCCCTCGCGGATGAAGGCGCTGCCGTTCAGGCCGTTGGCGCTGCGCACCGCCGTCACGCTCGTGCCGTACTTCGCGGCGATGTGGCTGACGGTGTCGCCGGAGCGCACCGTGTACTGCTCGTCGGCGTGCGCGGCGGGGGCCGCGGCGGTGGCCGCGACCGCGGCGATGGCGAGCGCGCCGGTGCTGGTGGCGAGGCGCCGACCGCGGCGGCCCGCGGCGCGGGCCGGGGCGCCGAGGGCGCGCGCGGCCTGGTCCGTGAGGGCGAGGGCGGGCTGCGACATGGTGGGGACCCCTGGTGCTGAGACGGCGTGGTGCGGTGGCGGAACGCGCCGGCGGCGCGTGACTGGTGTGACTCGTGTGACTGGAGTGACCAGTGCGACGGTAGTGCACGTCCTGTGGCCTGGGAAGTCGGGGGCGCCATTTGGTGCAATGACCAGGACATTTCGGACGCATTCCTCACGCCCCCGGGCGAGCGCGCTGCACCACCAGGGTGAACGGGGGACGGTGCGCGCGCCGGGCCCGCGCGTCAGTACGCTGGCCCGCGTGACTGCGCAGATCCCCGATGACCTGGTCGACTCCTGGCTGACCGTGCCGGACGTGGCGGAGGAGCTCGGCGTCGACGCCGGGAAGGTCCGCCGTCTGCTCAAGGAGCGCCGCCTCGCCGGCGTCCGCCGCGGCGACCCGCCCGTCCTGAGCATCCCCGCCGCCTTCCTCGTGCCGGTCGACGCGCGGAACCCCGCCACCGCGCCCGAGGGATACGCCGAGGAGGCGCCCGAGGCGCGCTCGGCCGTGCTCGCCTCGCTGCAGGGGACGCTGTCGGTGCTCGGGGACGTCGGCATGTCGGACGCCGAGGCGATCGCCTGGCTGTTCACGCCCGACGAGTCGCTGCCGGGCCGGCCGGTGGACGCGCTGCGCGCGGGCCACAAGACCGAGGTGCGGCGCCGGGCGCAGGCGCTGCTCTGACGCGCGCGCCGGCCGCCGGGCTCAGGCCCGGCGGTCGACCGCCGCGTGGCCGAGGGCGACGAGCATCGCCCGGCCGTCCTCGGTGAGCTCCGCCCGGGCGAGCGCGGCGAACCCGCGCGCGCTGAGGTCGGCGATGAGCCCCTCGACCTCGGCCACGGCGCCGCTGGCCTCGATCCGGGCGGCGAGCGACCGGCACGCCTCGTCGTCGAGCGTGCGGTCGCCGAGCCCGGCGTGCAGCGCGTCCGCGAGCCCGGCGTCGCCCGCGGCCCGGGCGCGGGCCATCGCCCGCGCCACCAGCACGGTCCGCTTGCCCTCGCGCAGGTCGTCGCCCGCCGGCTTGCCCGTCGTGGCGGGGTCGCCGAACACGCCGAGCAGGTCGTCCCGGAGCTGGAACGCCTCGCCGAGCGGCAGGCCGTACGCGGCGGTGGCGGCGAGCGCGTCCTCGCCGGCGCCGGCGAGGACGGCGCCGAGCAGCAGCGGGTGCTCGACGCTGTAGCGCGCCGCCTTGGCGACGATGACCTCGCGGGCGCGCTGCTCGTCCGCCGCCGGGTCCTCGCCCCAGGGCAGCACCTCGGCGAGCAGGTCGAGGTACTGCCCGACGGTGACCTCGGTCCGCATCCGCTCGAACACCGCGTGCGCGGCGGCGCGCCGGTCCGCCGCGAGGTCCGCCACCGCGCGCGCGAACTCGCGCTCGCTCGCGACGAGGGCGAGGTCGCCGAGCAGGATCGCCGCGGACTCGCCGAACCGGTCGGGGTCGCCGGACCAGCCCTGCTCGGCGTGCCGGGCGGCGAACCGCCGGTGCGCCGCGGGCTGCCCGCGCCGGGTGTCGGAGTCGTCCATCACGTCGTCGTGGAACAGCGCCGCCGCCTGGAACAGCTCGAGCGCCGCCCCGACGCGGAGCACCACCTCCGCCTCGGGCGAGGTGGGGTCGCCGCCGTGCGCGCGCCACGACCACCAGCAGAACGCCGCCCGCAGCCGCTTGCCGCCGCCGAGCATGTGGCTCAGGCCCTCGGCGAGCGGCGCCGCGCCCGCGCCGGACCGGACGAGCTCGGGCAGCAGCGCCTCGACGTGCTCCGTGAGCAGGGCGTCGACCCGGGTGCGGAGGTCCTCGGCGTCGACGAGTGCGGGGGCGGTGCTCACCCGGCGAGCCTAGGGCCTCACAGCCGGACGGTCCCGCCCAGCGTGAGCGTGCGGACGCCGTCGCGGTCGAGCACGCCGAGCGTCAGCAGCTCCGCGGCGCCGTCCCCGCGGACGAACGTCGACGTCGCCGCCAGGCCGGTGGAGCCGGGGTCGACCACCGTCTCGGCGAAGCCGGCCGCGACCAGCTGGTCCCGCACCGCCTGGACCAGCTGGTCCGTCGCGAGCGGGCTGCGCAGGTTGAGGCTGATCGTCGTCAGCCCGGTCGCCGCGTCGGTGTCGGCGCTCGAGACCAGGATCTCGCTGCCCTCGGGCGGGGACACCAGGTCCGACGGGAACCCGGCCGCCAGGTCGCCGACCGCGGACCCCGTCGACGTCGGGCTCGGCAGGAGCGACTCGGTGGGCGCCGGCGCGGGAGCCGTGGCGGTGCCGGTCGCGGCGGTGCCGGTCGGCCGGGCGGCGTCGTCGTCGCCGGTGCAGCCCGCCGTGCCGAGAGCCACGAGGGCGAGGAGGACGACGGCGGCGGGACGGCGGAGCACGGGCGCCACAGTAGCGCCGCTCGGTGAGCGGGTGCCGAGCCCTCCACAGGCACGGAGGTGGTGCGCCGTCCCCAGGGCGGGGCCGGTGGCGCGGCGGGTGCTGCCCGCGGTGCGGTCGGGTGGGGCCATGACGACCACAGCGCCCCGGCCGGGCTCCCGGCCCGACGACCCTCCCGCCGACGTCCCCGCCGCCGGCCCCTCCGACCCCCGCGCCACGCTCCGGCTCGGGCACCCCCGCGAGCTGCTCGCGCTCGTGCCGTACCTGCTCGGCTTCCCGCCGCGGGACTCCGCCGTGCTCGTGTCGCTCCGGCCGCCGGGCCGCCGGCTCGGGGTCGTCGTGCGCACCGACCTGGCCGACCTCGTGGGGCTGGACGGCGCGCTGCTCGCCGACTCGCTCGCGGGTCATCTGCGCGCGGACGGGGCCGCGGAGGTCGTCGTCGTCCTGCACGCGGGGGAGGGTGACCCGCGCGACCCCGACCGCGGCCTGCGGGTCGCCCGCGGCTCCCGCGCCGGGCGCGCCGCGGACGTGCTCCGGCGCGCCGTCGCCGACCTCGCGCCGATGACCGTCTGGTCCGTCGACGAGGGGCGCTACGTCGGGCTGGACTGCCGGGACCCCGGCTGCTGCCCGGTGGGCGGCCACCCGCTCGCCGACCTGTCGGGCGGGGAGCTCGCGGGTCGGCTGGTCGGCGCCCGCGGCGGGGTGGCCGGGTCGCGCGAGGAGCTCGGGCTGGTGCGCCCGGCGGCCCCCGGCCCGCGCCGGTCCGCCGCGGCCGCCCGGTCGCGCTGGCTCGACGCCCTGCTGCGCGCCGACGGGCCGGACGCGGTCCTGCGCTGGCGGCGGCGGTCGCTCGACGCGTGGCGGACCGCGGCCGGCGCGAGCCAGGACCCCCTGGGGCCGCGTCCGTCCGCAGCGGTCCTCGGGCGGCTCGAGGCCGCGCTGCTCGACCCGGTCGTGCGCGACGCCGTCGTGCTGACCCTCGTCGACCCGGACGACGCCGGGCTTCCGGAGGCGGTGCTCCGCGCCGGCGTGGCGGGCCCAGGCCTCCCGGTCCTCCCGGGCGGCCCGGGGCAGGGTGAGGACCGGTGGCCCGAGGAGGACGGCGACCGGTCCCCGGGCGCGGAGGGCGGACGGGTCGGGGACGGCGCCGACCGCGGGTCCGAGCCCGACGCCACCGACGTCTCCGACCGGGTGCGCGCCGCGCTCGACCTGGTGGTCGACCCCGTCCGGGGCCGGGAACCCCGCGAGGACGTCACGGCGGCGGGGCGGACCCTCCTCGAGCAGGTGGTCGCGCACGGGCGCCGCGACCAGCAGGCGCCCGCCCTCACCGTGCTCGCCCTCCTGGCGTGGTGGGACGGGGACGCCGTCCGGGCCTCGGTCCTCGTCGAGCGGGCGCTCGACCAGGACCCCGGTCACCGGCTCGCCGAGCTGCTCGACCGGGCCCTCGGCGCAGGGCTCCCGCCCGGGTGGGTGCGTCGCCGCTGCTGAGCGCCCCGCGGCCGGTCGTGCGCCCCGACCCCTTCCGGTACGGTCGGACCACGGTCCACGGCCCGCACCCGCGCGACGGCGCACCGGTGCGCGCCCGAGGACGCACAGCGCACGTGCGAGGAGCACACATGAGCATCGTGGTCGGGTACCTGGCGACGGTCGAGGGGCGTGCCGCCCTCGCCGCGGCGACGGGCGAGGCGGTCCGGCGGTCCGAGCCGCTGGTCGTCGTCGTGAGCGAGCGCGGGGACGAGACCGACGAGCAGCGGGCCGAGCTCGCCGCCGCGCTCGACGAGGTCCGCGAGTCGCTCGAGTCGGAGGACGTCCCGCACGACGTCCGCGTCATCACCGGCGGGCGCGACGTCGCGGAGTCGCTCATCGGCACCGCGGAGGAGACCGACGCCACCCTCATCGTCATCGGCCTGCGCCGGCGGAGCCCGGTGGGCAAGCTCATCCTCGGCGCCAACGCCCAGCGCATCCTGCTCGACTCCCCCTGCCCGGTCCTGGCGGTCAAGCCCGACCCGAGCTGACCCGGGGCTCCGGGCACGCCCCGGCACGTCGGCGCCGACGCGCCCCGGCACCTCGGCGCCGACACGCCCGGGTGCCCGGGACACGCCGGGGCCTGGGATCCGCGCACCTCCGACGCCCGCCACGGGAATCCGTGGCGGGCGTCGTGCGTTGAGCACCTACGACAGGTCATCCGGCCTGCCGGACCGAGGCCTCGCCGCCCGTCCGGGGGCATCCCGAGGTGGGTGCGGGCCGGTACAATATCGAGGTACCCGATGCGCCGAACCGGGTCCCTTGCTGCCGAAAGGTCATTCGTGACGCCCCAGACTCCCACCCCCACACTCCCGCGTGAGTTCGAGCACCCCGCCCTGCAGGACCTCGTGCGCGCCGGGCGCACCAACGGCAGCGTCGACGCCGCTGCGCTGCGTCACGCGTGCGAGGCCGCTCAGGTGGAGGACGCCAGGCGGCTGAAGGCCGTCGTGCGCGGTCTGGCCAACGCCGGCATCACCATCGAGGAGCCGACCGCCGCGCCCGCCCGCGCCGTCGCGGCCACCACCGCCAAGGCGCGCCCGTCGGCCAAGGCCGTCGTCGCGGCCGAGGACGGAGACGAGGCGGCCGAGAAGCCCGCCCGCAAGACGCGTGCCGCCGCCGCCAAGCCGGCCGCCAAGAAGGCGACCGCCGGCAAGGCCGCCACCGCCAAGCCCGTCAAGGCGACGAAGGCCACCAAGGCCAAGTCGGACGAGGACGGCGACGAGGAGGACGTCGAGCTCGAGGACGTCGAGATCGACGACACCGAGATCGAGGCCGGCGACGACGCCGAGGAGACCACGGAGGACGGCGAGTCCGAGGAGACCCCCGCCGCCGCCACGAAGGCCCCCGCGGCCGAGGAGTCCACGGACACCGGCTTCGTCGTGTCCGACCGCGACGAGGACGACGCCCCGGCCCAGCAGGTCGTGACCGCGGGCGCCACCGCCGACCCGGTCAAGGACTACCTCAAGCAGATCGGCAAGGTCGCGCTGCTGAACGCCGAGCAGGAGGTCGAGCTCGCCAAGCGCATCGAGGCCGGCCTGTTCGCCGAGGAGCGCCTCGCCGCGATCGGCGACGACCTCGAGCCGAAGGCGCGCCGCGAGCTCCAGTGGATCGCGCAGGACGGCCGCCGCGCCAAGAACCACCTGCTCGAGGCCAACCTCCGCCTGGTCGTCTCGCTCGCCAAGCGCTACACCGGCCGCGGCATGCTGTTCCTGGACCTGATCCAGGAGGGCAACCTCGGTCTGATCCGCGCGGTCGAGAAGTTCGACTACACCAAGGGCTACAAGTTCTCGACGTACGCCACGTGGTGGATCCGCCAGGCGATCACCCGCGCGATGGCCGACCAGGCCCGCACCATCCGCATCCCGGTGCACATGGTCGAGGTCATCAACAAGCTGGCGCGCGTGCAGCGGCAGATGCTCCAGGACCTCGGTCGGGAGCCCACGCCGGAGGAGCTCGCCAAGGAGCTCGACATGACCCCCGAGAAGGTCGTCGAGGTCCAGAAGTACGGCCGCGAGCCGATCTCGCTGCACACCCCGCTCGGCGAGGACGGCGACAGCGAGTTCGGCGACCTCATCGAGGACTCCGAGGCCGTCGTGCCCGCGGACGCGGTGAGCTTCACGCTGCTCCAGGAGCAGCTGCACCAGGTGCTGGACACCCTGTCCGAGCGCGAGGCCGGCGTCGTCTCGATGCGGTTCGGCCTCACGGACGGCCAGCCGAAGACGCTGGACGAGATCGGCAAGGTCTACGGCGTGACCCGTGAGCGGATCCGCCAGATCGAGTCGAAGACGATGTCCAAGCTGCGCCACCCGAGCCGCTCCCAGGTGCTGCGCGACTACCTGGACTGAGCCGGTACCACGAAGGGCCCATCCCGCACGGGGTGGGCCCTTCGTCGTACCCGGGGGCGGCGGGATGTCCGGATCGGGACCTCGGTCCCACTCGGGGCCGCGCGCGCCGGAGGTGGATGGGGGACGAAGGTCACCTCGACGGCGAGGCGACCCAGGCAGGCGGGCGACGGCGCCCGCCGGAGGAGGTCCCGCGATGAAGGCACTCGTCTACCACGGCCCGGGACGCAAGGAGTGGGGGGACGTGCCCGATGCGCACGTCGTCGACGCGACCGACGTGGTCGTCCGGGTCGACACGACCACGATCTGCGGCACGGACCTGCACATCCTGCTCGGCGACGTCCCCGCGGTCACGCCCGGGCGCGTCCTGGGCCACGAGGCCGTCGGCACCGTGGTCGAGGTCGGTGCGAGCGTCGGGAAGTTCGCGGTGGGGGACCGCGTCGTCGTGCCGGCCATCACGTCGTGCGGCACGTGCCGCTACTGCCGGGTCGGCCGGGCGAGCCACTGCCAGTCGGTCGGCGGGATCGGCTGGGTGCTCGGGCACCTGGTGGACGGCACCCAGGCGGAGCTGGTCCGGGTGCCGTTCGGCGACACGTCGCTGCACCGCGTGCCGGCGGGCCTGTCCGACGAGGAGGTGATCTTCCTGTCGGACATCTTCCCGACCGGCTACGAGATGGGCGTCCGCAACGGCGCGGTCTCGCCCGGCGACACAGTGGTCTGCATCGGCGCCGGTCCGGTCGGGCTCGCGGCCATGGCGACCGCGCACCTGCACGGCGCCCGCCGGGTGGTCGCGGTCGACCTCGACCCGTTCCGGCTCGACCGGGCCGTGCAGGACTTCGGCGCGACGCACGCCGTGAACTCGGGTGCCGCCGGCTGGCAGGACGAGGTGCGGGCGCTCTGCGGCGGGCGCGGCGCGGACGTCGTGATGGAGGCCGTCGGCCTCCCGCAGACCCTGGAGGCGGCGTTCGACCTCGTGGTCCCGTACGGCCACGTCGCCAACATCGGCGTGCACGGGCACCCGGTGACGCTGCCGATCGACCGGCTGTGGATCGAGAACATCACCGTCACGATGGGCCTGGTCGACGGCGTCACGGCGCCGATGCTGCTGGACCTCGTGGCGGAGGGCTCGCTCGACATCCGCCCGATGGGGACCCACACGTTCGCGCTCGACCAGATGCACGAGGCGTACGAGGTGTTCGGCGCCGCCGCGCAGCACGACGCGCTCAAGGTCGTCCTGCGGCGGTGACCGCACACGGAAGGGGCCCGTCCGGCTGCAGCCGGACGGGCCCCGTCCTTCGTGTCGTCGCGGCGTGCGGCACCGGTCCCCGGTGCGCCGCCGGTCTCGTGGCGCGGCTCAGCGAGCGGCGCCGGCTCCGGCTCCGTGCTCGGCGAGCAGCTTGTCCGTCTCGTCCTGCACGTGGGTCGCGACCTGCGAGTACTTCGGCGCGTGCTCGCGCGCGTGGTGCGCGCAGAACAGGAGCTCGCCCACGGGCAGCTGCACGCGGACGTAGGCCTGAGCGCCGCAGCGGTCGCAGCGGTCGGCTGCGGTCAGCGGGTTCGTGGTCTCGATCGTCTCCGTCACGTTGTCATACAACCATCTCCGGCCGGGATCCTTCCCGTCGAGGGCGGGTGGTTCGCTCACCGCGTACGCCGGATCACCCGACGTCATCGACCTGTCACGCGACCGACACCGGATCGTGACCGCGCGCGCACGGCGTCCTGAGGAACGGCGCCCGGGAGCGGCATGGTGCCGCGGTTCTGCCGGTCCGAGCGATTACCCTCGGGACTCGTGTCGACCGCTTCCGCCGAGTCCAGCTACACCGCCCGTCACCTCTCCGTGCTGGAGGGGCTCGAGGCGGTCCGCAAGCGCCCGGGCATGTACATCGGCTCCACCGACTCCCGGGGCCTCATGCACTGCCTCTGGGAGATCATCGACAACTCGGTCGACGAGGCCCTGGCCGGCCACGGCGACCGCATCGACATCGTGCTGCACGCCGACTCGTCGGTGGAGGTCCGCGACAGCGGCCGCGGCATCCCGGTCGACGTCGAGCCCAAGACCGGCCTGACCGGCGTCGAGGTCGTGCTGACCAAGCTGCACGCGGGCGGCAAGTTCGGCGGCGGCTCGTACGGCGCGTCCGGCGGCCTGCACGGCGTCGGCGCCTCGGTGGTCAACGCGCTGTCCGAGCGCCTCGACGTCGAGGTGGACCGCGGCGGCAAGACGCACCGCATGACGTTCCACCGCGGCGAGCCGGGCGTGTTCGACGACGCGGCGGGCCGCAGCCCCGAGTCGCCGTTCGAGCCGTTCGTCGCCCGCTCGCAGCTCGACGTCGTCGGCAAGGTCGCCAAGGGCCGCACGGGCACCCGCATCCGGTACTGGGCCGACCGGAACATCTTCCCGACGTCGGCGGTGTTCTCCTACGACGAGCTCGTGACCCGCGCACGGCAGACCAGCTTCCTGGTGCCGGGCCTGACGATCACGGTCCGCGACGAGCGGGGCCTGCCCGGCACGCCCGCGGCCGAGGGCCCGCACGAGGAGGTGTTCCGGCACGACGGCGGCACGGTCGACTTCGCCGACTTCCTCGCCCCGGACGCCCCGGTCACCGACACCTGGCAGCTCACAGGCTCGGGCACGTTCTCGGAGACGGTGCCGGTCCTCGACGCGCGCGGGCACATGACCCCGCAGGAGGTGCAGCGCGACTGCGAGGTCGACGTGGCGCTCCGCTGGGGCACGGGCTACGAGACCGAGGTCCGCACCTTCGTCAACATCATCGCGACGCCCAAGGGCGGCTCGCACCTGGCGGGCTTCGAGACCGCGGTGCTCCGCACGATCCGCAAGCAGGTCGAGGCCAACGCCCGCCGGCTGAAGATCTCCGCCAAGGACGGCGGGGAGAAGATCGAGAAGGACGACGTGCTCGCCGGCCTCACCGCCGTCGTGACCGTCCGGCTGGCCGAGCCGCAGTTCGAGGGCCAGACCAAGGAGGTGCTCGGCACCGCCCCGGTCCGGAACATCGTCGCGAAGGTCGTCGACACCGAGCTCGCCGCGCTGATGACGTCGGCCAAGCGCGAGCACAAGGCCCAGTCGGCCGCGCTGCTCGACAAGGTCGTGGGGGAGATGCGCGCCCGCGTCTCGGCGCGCAAGCAGAAGGAGATCTCCCGCCGGAAGACGGCGCTGGAATCCTCGTCCCTGCCCGCGAAGCTCGCCGACTGCCGCAGCGACGACGTGTCGCGCAGCGAGCTGTTCATCGTCGAGGGCGACAGCGCGCTCGGCACCGCCAAGCTCGCGCGGTCGTCGGACTTCCAGGCGCTGCTGCCGATCCGCGGCAAGATCCTCAACGTCCAGAAGGCGTCGATCTCGGACATGCTGCGCAACGCCGAGTGCGCCGCGATCATCCAGGTGATCGGCGCGGGCTCCGGCCGCACGTTCGACCTCGACGCCGCGCGGTACGGGAAGATCGTGCTGATGACCGACGCCGACGTCGACGGCGCGCACATCCGCACCCTGCTGCTCACGCTGTTCTTCCGGTACATGCGCCCGCTGGTCGAGGCCGGCCGGGTGTACGCCGCGGTCCCGCCGCTGCACCGCATCGAGGTGATCGGCGCCGGCAGCCGGAAGAACGAGTACATCTACACGTACTCGGAGGCCGAGCTCACCGCGACGCTGAAGAAGCTCGACAAGGCCGGCAAGCGCTACAAGGAGGACATCCAGCGCTACAAGGGCCTCGGCGAGATGGACGCGGACCAGCTGTCGGAGACGACGATGGACCCCCGGCACCGCACGCTGCGCCGGGTGACCCTGCCCGCCGCCGAGTCCGCCGACGCGCTGGTCCGCAGCGCGGAGGAGACGTTCGAGCTGCTCATGGGCTCGGACGTCGCGCCGCGCAAGGACTTCATCGTGGCCGGAGCGTCGACGCTGGACGCCTCGCAGATCGACGCCTGACGCCGCGGGTCCCCCGGGGCGCGCGTCCGTGACCTGCGCCTCGGGGTCGTCCGCGGCGATTCCGCGTGACAGGGCGGGCGGCCGTCGGGCACCGTGTCCCGCATGCCCGAGACGCCTGAGACGCCCGCCGCCGTCCCGCCGCTCGCGGTGCGCGCCGCCGCGCGCGCGACGCTCCCCGAGCCCGACCCCGCCGCCACGGGCCTGACCTGGCGACCGCTGACCCGCGACGACGTCCCCGTGCTGGCCGCGCTGATCGCGCGCATCGAGGCCGCCGACGCCCAGCCGTTCCGCACCAGCGAGACCGAGGTCGGCGAGGGCTTCGACGGCGACTGGAAGGACCCGGCGCGGGACACGCGGGTCGGGCTCGACGCCGACGGGGTCCCGCGCGCGTGGATCAGCCTCGACGCGCCGCCCGGGGACGTCCGGGTCATCCGCGTGTGGGTGTCGGGCGGAGTGGACCCGGAGTGGCGCGGTCGCGGCATCGGGCGCGCGGTCCTGGCCTGGGCGACCGCCCGGGCCCGGCAGAAGCTCGCGGAGTCCGGCAAGGACGCCCCGGGGCGCATCGCCGCCTTCCTCGAGGACCACCGCGCCGACGCCCTCGCCCTGCACGCCGCCGCGGGGTTCGCGCCGATCCGGTACTTCACCGACATGCGCCGGGACCTGTCCCGGCCGCTGCCGGAGCCCCGCCCGCTCGACGGCGTGCGCGTCGTGCCGTGGTCGGCCGAGCTCGACGACGCCGTGCGGCTGGCGCACAACGAGGCGTTCGCCGACCACTGGGGGAGCGAGCCCCGGACGGCGGAGCACTGGCAGCAGGGCCGCGCGATGTTCGCCCCGCAGTGGAGCCACGTGGCCCTCGACGAGGCCACTGGTGAGGTCGCGGGCTACACGATCTCCGGCCGGTACGAGCACGACTGGGAGATCGCGGGGTTCACGTCGGGCTACACCGAGCTGCTCGGCGTCCGGCGCGCGTGGCGCGGACGCGGCCTCGCCCCGGCGCTGCTGACCGCCGCCATGGCGTCGTTCCGGGCGGACGGCATGCAGTACGCGGAGCTCGACGTCGACACCGAGAACCCGTCGGGCGCGCACGGCCTGTACGCCAGCCTCGGCTACGAGGTGACGCACGGCGCGATCATGTACACGATCGAGGTCTGACGGAACGGCCCCGTCGCGCGACGGCGGGGCCCTACGCTGTGCCCATGGCTCCAGAGGACGGGCGCGCGCAGGTCGACGAGGACGCCACCTGGCGCATGTACCTGGGACTCTCCCGGGAGATGTTCACGGCGCTCGAGCGCGGGCTCGGCGCCGACGCCGGCGTGTCCGTCGCCGACCTCGAGCTGCTCGAGCCGCTGCTCGCGGCCGGGCACCCCGGTCTGCGGGCCAAGGACCTCGCCGCCGCGGCCGAGTGGCAGGACAGCCGGGTCTCGCACCAGCTGCGCCGCATGGAGTCCCGCGGGCTCGTGACGCGCAGCCGCGACCGCCAGGACGGCCGCGGCACGGTCGTCTGCCTCACCGAGGCGGGCGAGGCGGCCGCGCGGGCCGCGCAGCAGACCCGCCGGGTGCTGGTGCGCGACCTGCTGCTGTCGCCGCTGGACGACGCGCAGGTGGCGTCGCTGGTCGAGGTGTCGGGCCTGGTCCGCGCGCGCATCGCCGCCACGGGCCAGGCCCGCTGACCCGCGCCCGCCGGCGCTGCGCCGGCGGGTCGTCCTGGAGGCCGCGAGCTCGGCCCGTGCGCCCGTCCGCCCGCGTGGCCCCGCGAGTGCCTATCCAGGGGATAGGCACTCGACGTGTCGCGTACACACTCGGCGCGGTGGCGCGGTGGCGCGGTGGCGCGGTGGCGCGGTGGGGGCGTGGCGCGGTGGGGCGGTGGGCGGTGGCGCGGTGGGCGGTGGGGCCGTGGGGCGGCCGGGTCAGCCGATCGCCAGGGGCGGGGCCGCCAGGGGCTGGCCCGAGCCGTCGCGGCGGTCGTCCGGCTCCGGGAGGTCGACCGGCTGGCCCGCCGAGCCCGTCGCGCGCGCGGGGGCCGGGCCGACCCAGGCGAGGAACAGCGCGTCCTCGCCCTTGAGGAACCGGTGCGCCCGGACGCCGCCGGTGGCGCGGCCCTTGCCCGGGTACCGGGAGAAGGGCGTGACCTTGGCCGAGCCCGCCTGGGTGCCCGGCAGCGCGTCCGACGCCCCGGCGACGGTCACCACGACCGGGCCCTCGGCGTCGTCGACCGCGTCGGAGCCCGCGGGCAGCGCGCCGAAGTGCACCACCCGCTGGCCGGGGGCGAGCTTGATGCCCGCCATGCCGCCCGCGGGCCGGCCCTGCGGGCGCACGGACGCCGCCGGGAAGTGCAGCAGCGCGGCGTCGGAGGCGACGAACACGAGCTCGTCCTCGTCGGTCACGGTCGCGCAGCCGACCACCTCGTCGCCGTCCTTCAGGCCGATGACCTCCCAGGAGTCGCGGTTCGCGGGCGCCTCGCCGGAGCTGACCCGCTTGACCACGCCCTGCGCGGTGCCGACGGCCAGCGTCGGGCCGTCGGCGGTCACGGGGACCAGCCCGACGACCTTCTCGCCCTTGTCGAGCGCGAGGAGCTCGGACAGCGGGAGGCCGCCGGAGAGGTTCGGCGCGCCGTCGGTCGGCGGCAGGCCCGGCAGGTCGAGCACGGACACCCGCCGGACGACGCCGCGGGACGTCAGCACGCCGACCTCGCCGCGCACGGAGGTCGCGACGGCGCCGGACAGCACGTCGTGCTTGGACCGGCCGGCGCCGGGCGCGGGCCGCAGCTCGACGTCGGTGCTGCCGGTGCGCGCGACCAGGCCGGTCGCGGACAGCAGCGCGTAGCAGGGGGAGTCCTCGATCTCGAGCGACAGCGCGGGGGCGGCGGACCGGCCGGACCGCGGCGCGGGCGCGCCCTCGGCGGCGGTGGCGACGCCGCCCGCGGACTCCAGCAGGATCGTGCGGCGCGGGGTGCCGTAGGTCGCGGCGACCTCCGCCATCTCGTCGCTGACCGTGGTCCGCAGCAGCGCCTCGTCGCCGAGGATCGCCTGCAGCGCCTCGATCTCGCCGAGCAGCTCGTCGCGCTCCTTCTCCAGCTCGATGCGGGAGAATTTGGTCAGGCGCCGCAGCCGGAGCTCGAGGATGTACTCGGCCTGCGGCTCGGACAGGTCGAACACCTGGCGCAGCCGGGTGCGCGCGGCGTCCGCGTCGTCGGAGGACCGGATGACCTGGATGACCTCGTCGATGTCGACGATGGCGATGAGCAGGCCCTCGACGAGGTGCAGCCGCTCCTGCTTCTTCCGCAGCCGGAACTGGCTCCGGCGCCGCACCACGGAGATCCGGTGGTCGACCCACACCTGGAGCAGGTCGCGCAGCCCGAGCGTGCGGGGCTGGCCGTCGACCAGGGCGACGTTGTTGATCGAGAACGAGTCCTCGAGCGGCGTGTACCGGTAGAGCTGCTCCAGCACGGCCTCGGGGTTGAACCCGGTCTTGACCTCGATGACGAGGCGCAGGCCGTGCTGCCGGTCGGTGAGGTCGAGGGCGTCCGAGATGCCGGAGAGCTTCTTGGACTGCACGCCCTCCTTGATCTTCTCGATGACCTTCTCCGGGCCGACGGTGTACGGCAGCTCGGTGACGACGATGCCCTTGCGGCGCGGGGTGACGTTCTCGATCCGCGCGGTGGCCCGGGTGCGGAACGCGCCGCGGCCGGTGCGGTAGGCGTCGCGCACGCCCTCGAGGCCGACGATCTTGCCGCCGCTGGGCAGGTCGGGCCCGGGCACGAACCGCATGAGCTCGTCCAGCGTCGCCTCGGGGTGCAGCACGAGGTGCCGGGCGGCCGCGACGACCTCGACCAGGTTGTGCGGGGCCATGTTCGTGGCCATGCCGACCGCGATGCCGGACGCGCCGTTGACCAGCAGGTTGGGGATCGCGGCGGGCAGCACGCCGGGCTGGGTCAGCTTGTTGTCGTAGTTCGGGACGAAGTCGACGACGTCCTCGTCCAGGCTCTGCGTCATCGCGAGCGCGGACGGCGCCATGCGCGCCTCGGTGTACCGGGGGGCGGCGGGCCCGTCGTCGAGCGAGCCGAAGTTGCCGTGCCCGTCGACCAGCGGCAGCCGCAGCGAGAACGGCTGCGCCATGCGGACCATCGCGTCGTAGATCGCGGTGTCGCCGTGCGGGTGCAGCTTGCCCATCACCTCGCCGACCACGCGGGCCGACTTCACGAACGGCCGGTCCGGGCGCAGGCCCATGTCGGACATCTGGAACAGGATGCGGCGCTGCACCGGCTTCAGTCCGTCGCGGGCGTCGGGCAGGGCGCGCGAGTAGATGACCGAGTAGGCGTACTCGAGGAACGAGCCCTCCATCTCGGTGGCGACGTCGATGTCGACGATGCGCTCGACGACGTCCTCCGGCGGGACGTCGGGTGTGCTGCTGCGGCGCGCCATGCTGGGGGCTGCTCCCGGGATCGGCGGTGCGGGTGGTCGGCGCCCATTGTCGCCGCTCCGCGAGCCTGTGGACCACCACGACGCGCGGCGCGCCGGTTGGTTAGGCTCGTGGGCATGGCCGAGAGCACCGGGGGCGCGCCCGACGAGGCGGCGGACTACCCGGAGAGCTGGGAGGCCGACGTCGTCCTCCGCGACGGCAGCACCACGCACGTGCGGCCGATCCGCCCCGAGGACGCGGACGCCCTGCAGGCGTTCCACGTCGGGCAGTCCGAGGCGTCGATCGTGTTCCGGTTCTTCGCCCCGCTGGAGCGGCTGGGGGACCGGGACCTCGCGCGGTTCACCCGCGTCGACCACCGGGACCGGGTCGCGCTGGTGGCGGTGACGGGGGACGACGCGATCATCGGCGTCGCCCGGTACGACAAGGTCGGCCCCGACGAGGCCGAGGTGGCGTTCAACATCGCCGACGCGCACCACGGCCGCGGGCTCGGCTCGGTGCTGCTGGAGCACCTGGCCGCGGCGGCGCGCGAGCGCGGCATCCGCCGGTTCACCGCCGACGTGCTGCCGCAGAACGGCCGGATGATCGCGGTGTTCCGCGAGGCCGGGTACTCGCTGCAGCAGCGCCTGGAGGACGGCGTGGTGACGGTGGGCTTCGACATCGACCCGACGGACCGGTCGCTCGCGGTGATGATGGCCCGCGAGCACGCCGCGGAGGCGCGCAGCGTCCAGGCGCTGCTGACCGCCCGGTCGGTGCTGGTGCTGTCGTCGCCGAACGCCGAGCCGGGGTCCCTGGACGACCGCCGCGCCGAGCGCGTGCTGGCGGACCTGGTCGGCGGCGTCCCGTCCGCCGAGGACCCCGCGCACCGCACCGGCGCCGTCACGGCGGCAGGCGGCGACGAGCGCGGCGTCGAGGTGCACGTGGTCGGGCGCCCGGCGCCCGACGGCGCCGACCCGCGCCCGACGGTGCACCACTGGGACCGCCTCGACGACGTCCCCGGCCCCGTCGACCTCGCCGTGCTCGCGCTGCCCGCCGCGGAGGCCGTCGTCGCGGTGCGCGCGCTCGGCCGGCTCGGCGTCAAGGGCGTCGTCGTGCTGTCGGGCGGGTACGCCGAGCAGGGCCCCACCGGCCTCGCGCTGCAGCGCGCCCTGCTGCGCGCCGCGCACGCCGCCGGGCTCCGGGTGGTCGGCCCGCGGTCGTACGGCCTGCTCGCGCACGCCGCGGGCGGCCTGCTCAACGCCTCGCTCACCGAGGACCCGCCGCCGCCCGGGCGGATCGGGCTGTTCTGCCAGTCCGCCTCGACCGCGGTGTCGATCCTCGGCTCGGTGCGCCGCCGGCACCTCGGCCTCGCGCACCTCGTGTCCGCGGGCAACCGCGCCGACGTGTCCGGCAACGACCTCATGCAGTTCTGGCAGGACGACGACGCGACGGACGTCGTGGCGCTGTACCTGGAGTCGATCGGCAACCCGCGCAAGTTCTCCCGCGTCGCCCGGCGCCTGGCCGCCGCGAAGCCCGTCGTCGTGGTGACCGCCGGCCGGTCCGGCCACGTCGTGCCGCCCGGGCACGCCGTCCGGCCCACGCAGGCCTCGCGTCAGACGCTGCAGGAGGTGATGCGGCGCTCGGGCGTCGTGCTGGTCGACAACGTGCACCAGATGCTCGAGGTGTCGCAGCTGTTCGCCCTGCAGCCGCTGCCCCCGGGCCGCCGCGCCGCGGTCGTCGCCTCGTCGTCCGCCGCCGCGTCGCTGGTGTCCGAGGCGCTCGCCGCCGCGGGGTTCACCGTCGCCCGCGCGCCGGCGATCCTGCACGAGGACGCCGACGACGCGAAGGTCGAGCGCACCTTCGCCGCGGTGTACGCCGACCCGGACGTCGAGGTCGTCGTCACCATGCACGTCCCGACCGTGGGACCGCGGGACGACCGCGTCGCCCAGGCGCTCGCCCGGCACGCCGCCGGGTCGGGTCGGACGTCGGTGGCCTGCCTGCTGGGGCTGCACGGCGCGACGCCCGCCCTCACCGCGCCGGACGCGGACGGCGCCCCGCGCACCGTCCCCGCGTACACGACCCCGGAGGACGCCGTCCTCGCGCTCGACCAGGCGGCCCGGTACGCCGCGTGGCGGGCGGCCGACCGCGGCCGGCTCGTCGCGCCCGAGGGCATCCACGCCCGCACCGCGCGCCGCCGCATCGCGGGCTGGCTCGACGAGGCCGGCAGCCGGGCGTCGCTCGACCTCACGCACGAGCAGGTCGCCGAGCTCCTGGGCCTCGCCGGGGTGGAGGTGTTCCCGACGGTCGGCGTGCACGACGCGGACGAGGCCGTCGCGGCAGCGGAGCGCCTGGGCTGGCCCGTCGCGCTCAAGTCGACCGTCCCGGCGCTGCGGCACCGGTCGGACCTCGGCGGGGTGCGGCTCGACGTGCACGACGAGGCCGAGCTGCGCGCCGACGTCGACCAGGTGCTCGCGCTCGCCGCGGGCCGGGAGCCCGAGCCGGGGCGCGCGCCGCTCGAGGTGCAGGCGATGGCCCCGCACGGGGTCGCCTGCGTCATCCGGTCCGCCGAGGACCCGCTGTTCGGCCCGGTGCTCGGGTTCGGGCTCGGCGGCGACACCACGGACCTGCTCGGCGACGTGGCCTGGGCGGTGCCGCCGCTCACCGACGTGGACGTGTCCGACATGGTGCGCGCGCCGCGGTCGTCGCCCCGGCTGTTCGGCTACCGGGGCGTGCCGCCGCTCGACGTCGCCGCGCTGGAGGACGTGCTGGCCCGGGTGGCCGTGCTGTCGGACCAGCTCCCGGAGCTGCTGCACCTGGAGCTGAACCCGGTCGTGGTGGCCGAGCGCGGTGCCTACGTGCTGGGCGCGACGGCCCGCGTCGGGGTGGCCGGCACCCGGGCCGACGGCCCGCGCCGCGCGCTGCCCGCCTGACGCTCCCGGCCGGGGTGTGACGGCGCCGCCCCTCGGGTGGGAGGATGTCCGGGTGCCTGCACCCTCCACCGACCTGCTCCGTGACCTGCACCGCGCCGGGTACTACCCCGACCTGGTCGCCGACGTCCTGGACGTCGCGCTCGCGGACGAGCCCGTCGAGGCCTACCTCGTGCACCCCGAGACGACGTTCGACGCGCAGGAGGTGCGCCGGCACGTCACGGTCCTGGCGCTGACCCCGACGCGGCTCGTGGTCGCGCACGTCGACGACCACCCGGCCGACAGCGAGCACCCGTCGGCCAGCGCCGCGGCGACCACCGAGGCCGTGCCGCTGTCCGAGCTGCGCTCCGTCGCGCTCACGCACGTGATCGCGAGCCCGGAGCAGCACCGCCCGGGCACCGCCGCCGCCGAGCTCACGCTCGCCGTCGGCTGGGGCGCGGTGTCCCGGGTCGACCTGGAGCCCGCGACCTGCGCGGACCCGGCCTGCGAGGCGGACCACGGCCTGACCGGCACGCTGACCCCCGACGACGTGGTCGTCCGGGTGTCCGCGGTCGCCGAGGGCGAGGGCGCGGTCCGCGACGCCGTGGCGTTCGCGAAGCGGCTGTCCGCGGCGAGCGCGCGCTGACGATGACCGCCGCCGCGTCGTCCACCGTGCCGGCCCGGCTCGCGGACGCGGGCCTGGTGCCGCCCGACTACGAGGGCCCGTCGCTGTCCGGGCTGCTGCCCGCGGTCGCCGACGCCCTCGGCGCGCCCGTGCCCGACGGCCCGGCCCGGCGCGCCCAGCTCGGGCTGCCGGAGGCGCACCGGGTGTGCGTCGTCCTGGTCGACGGCCTGGGCTACGAGAACCTCACGGAGCGCGCCGGGCACGCCCCGTTCCTGCGGTCGCTGCTGAACGGCTCCGGGCCGCTGTCCGCGGGCTACCCGTCGACGACGGCCGCGTCCATGGGCTCGTTCGGCACCGGCACCGGCCCGGGTCGCACCGGCCTGGTCGGCTACACCGTCCGCAACCCCGCGAGCGGCGGCCTGGCCAACATGGTGTCGTGGGACGGCCTCGGCCCGGCCCGCGAGTGGCAGCGCGAACCCACGGTGTTCGAGCGGCTGGTCGCGCAGGGCATCACGGTGACCACCGTCGGGCCCGCCAAGTTCATGGGCTCCGGCCTGACCGAGGCGGCGCTCCGCGGCGGCGGGTACCGCGCGGCGGAGTCGCTCGCCCAGCGGGTCGACGCGGCGCTGCGGCTGCTGCGGGAGCCCGGCCTCGTCTACCTGTACTGGGGCGACGTCGACAAGACCGGCCACCACGAGGGGGCCGGCTCCTGGCAGTGGGGCGACCAGCTCGAGGCGCTCGACGGCGAGCTGCGCCGGCTGGTCCGGTCGCTGCCGAAGAACGCCACCGTCGTCGTCACCGCCGACCACGGCATGGTCGACGTGGACCCCGCCCGGCGCCGGGACGTCGCGACCACCCCGGGGCTGGCCGAGGGCGTCGCGCTGGTCGCGGGGGAGCCGCGCGCGGTGCACGTGCACCTCGAGCCCGGCGTCGACACGCGCGCGGCGGAGGCCCGGTGGGCCGACGTGCTCGGCGACGACGCGGTCGTGCTCACCGGGGACGACGCCGTGGCGGCCGGGCTGTTCGGCCCGGTGTCCGCGCACGTGCGGCCCCTGATCGGCGACCTGGTGGTCGCGGCGACGGGCCGGGCCACGGTGGTGGACTCCCGGACCCAGACTGCGGCGTCGCTGCAGCTGGTCGGCGTGCACGGGTCGCTGACCCCCGCGGAGCTGCGTGTCCCGCTGCTCGCGGTGCACACCTGAGCCGGCGCGCCGCCCGCACCCCACCCCCGCACACCGAGCACGACGAGGAACGAGGAGCACGTGGCCGAGCTGGTCTTCTTCTGCGGCACCATGGACTGCGGCAAGTCCACCCTGGCGCTGCAGATGCACCACAACCACACGGCCCGCGGCCGGGGCGGGGTGCTGTTCACCCAGAACGACCGCGCGGGGGAGCACGTGCTGTCCTCGCGGCTCGGCCTGTCGGTGCCCGCGCACGAGGTCACGCCCGCGACGGACTTCTGGGACGAGGTCGTGCAGCGGCGCAGCCGCGGCGCACGGGTGGACTTCCTCATCTGCGACGAGGCGCAGTTCTACTCCGCCGAGCAGGTCGAGCAGCTGGGCCGGGTCGTCGACGACCTCGACGTGGACGTCTTCGCCTTCGGGATCACCACCGACTTCCGGACCCGGCTGTTCGCGGGGTCGGCGCGGCTGCTCGAGCTGGCGGACCGCGTCGAGACGCTGCAGGTCCAGGCGCTGTGCTGGTGCGGGGCGCGCGCCACGCAGAACGCCCGCACCGAGCACGGCGTCATGGTCGTCGAGGGCGCGCAGGTCGTCGTCGGGGACGTCGCGGTGCCGGACGACGGCGACGCGGTGGGCTACGAGGTGCTGTGCCGCAAGCACCACCGGCTGCGGATGACCGCGCGCACCTCGGGCGCGCCGGCGCTGTCGCCCCAGACGCTCGGGCTGCTCGCGGGGGACTGAGCCCGGACCGCGCCCGCGGGGGCGGCGTCACCGCCCCCGCGCGGGCCTCACTCCGGCTTCGCGCCGAAGACGATCTCGTCCCAGCTCGGCACCTTCGGCCGGCCCCGGCGCCCGCCGGAGCGCGGCTTCGGCTGGTCCTCGGGCCGCGTCGGCGTCGTGTCCTCGTCCGTCGCGGGCGCGGGCTCCGGCTCGCCGGGCTCGAGCGCGACCGGGGTCTCCGGCTCGTCCTCGGCCGGGCGCGGGCGGGTCGGCGCCGGGTAGATCCGGGCCTCGGCGGCGGGCTCGGCGTCCACCGGGTGCGCCCCGGGGGCCGCGGGCTCGTCGAGCTGCCCGAAGTCGAACGCGTGCTGCGGCCCGAAGCCGCCGAAGGCGTCGCCGTCCTCGTCGTCCTCGAGGTCGAGGGTCTGCCGCACCCCGCGCCGGGCGCGCAGGTCGTCCAGCAGCTCGTGCGTGGCCCGCAGGTCGTCCGCGGGGTCCTCCTCCTCGCGGTGCTGCGCGCGCCCGGGGGAGTCGACCGCCGCGAGCACGGGGCGCACGTCGGCGTCCACGTCGTACACGAGGTCGCGCACGGCGGACAGGTGCCGGCGGGGGACCGGGCCGTCGGCGATCTCCGTCTCGGAGAGCCAGCGGGCCTCGTCCTCCTCCGCGTGCACCGCGCGCGCCTGCGCGTCGTAGGTCCAGCGCGCCTCGCGGGCGTCGTCCTCCACGCGGAACCGCGCGACGACCACCCAGCCGCCGCCGTTCTCGCGGTACGCGTCCCAGGTCACGGCGGCCGTGTCGACGCCGCGCGCCGCCAGGCGGTCGACCACCAGCTCGCCCAGCACCGGAGCGCCGACGTCGCGGCCCACCCGGGTCCCGCGGGCCTGCTCGGCCACGAACTCGCGCTCGGCGAGCACGGGGCCCTCGAACCGCCGCACGTGCTCGACGGGCAGACCCGACTCCTCGGCGATCTGCTCCGCGGACTGCCCGGC
Source organism: Cellulomonas sp. PS-H5 (assembly GCF_019265565.1). Classification (NCBI taxonomy): domain Bacteria; kingdom Bacillati; phylum Actinomycetota; class Actinomycetes; order Micrococcales; family Cellulomonadaceae; genus Cellulomonas; species Cellulomonas sp. PS-H5. The sequence continues at coordinate 10,725 of NZ_JAHVCI010000016.1, read as the reverse complement.
GCGCACGCGCGCCTGGATCTCCCGCGGGCTCGGCACGCCCGACTGCTCGGCGCGGATCTGCTCCAGCTGCGGGCGGTCGCGCCGCACCGCGGCACGCAGCGGCTCGTCGATGCGCAGGCGGTAGCGCTGCCCGTCGGCCGCGGCGAGGACCAGGTGCTCCCCGTCCTCGTGCAGCCCGATCAGCTCCAGCTCGGCCATCACCTCTCCCATCGTTCCGCGGACGAGCCTGCCATCGCCGGGGCCCGATCCCGGGGAGGCTCGGCGGTGCGCCGCCGGAACTCCCGGCTGCCATGATCTCCCCTGTGCACGTCGACCTCCCCCTGCAGCCCGTGCTCGAGCTCCTGGGCGTGTTCGTCGGCGCCCTGTCCGGCGGCCTGGCCGCGGTGCGCAAGGGCTTCGACATCTTCGGCATCGTCGTGCTGGCCTGGGTCGCGGGCCTCGGCGGCGGCCTGCTGCGCGACGTCCTGATCGGCGCGATCCCGCCCGTGGGGATCGCGCGGTGGGAGTTCGTCGCGACCGCCTGCGCCGCCGGCCTGCTCACCTGGGCCGCGCACCCGGCCCTGCACCGGTTGCGCCGCCTGGTGCTGGTCCTCGACGCCGGAGCGCTGGCGCTGTTCACGGTCGTCGGGACGGTCAAGGCGCTGGAGTACGGCGTCGGCGCCACCGCGGCGGTCTTCGCCGGCATCGTCACCGGCGTCGGCGGTGGCGTGCTGCGCGACCTGCTCACCGGCGAGCTCCCCGCCGTGCTGCACCAGCGCCAGCTCTACGCCATCCCGTCGCTGCTCGGGGCGCTCGTGCTCGCCGTGCTGTGGCGCGAGGACGCGCTGTCCGAGGGCACGGTCGTCGCCGTGGTCGTCGGGGTCCTCGGCGTCCGGCTGGTCGCGCTGCGGTTCGGCTGGCAGGCGCCGGGGCCGTGGGACCGCGAGGCTGCCCGCGCCCGGCTCGGCCGGGTCGGGGGCGTGGGCCGCGCCGGGCGGGCGCCCCGCGAGCAGCCGGCGCCGCTGCTGCGCTGGGTGGCCCGGGTGCGCCGGTCGCGCGCGGCGGGCCGGGAGGGCGCGGGTCCGGGCGGCGGCGCCGGCGGGCCGGACGCAGGCTGACCCCCGCGCCCGGCCCCGCTCGGGCAGGATGGGACGGGTGACGAGCGCCCCCGTGTCTCCCGCCGCCCTGCCGGACCCCGTCGAGGTCCGCGCCCTCACCGAGCTCGCCGAGCGCCTCGCGCGCTCCGCGGGCGACCTGATCCGCACCACGAGCCCCGAGCGGGTGCAGGTGGCCGCCACCAAGTCCAGCGACGTCGACCCGGTCACGGCGATGGACCTCGCGTCCGAGACCCACCTGCGCGCCCTGCTCGCCGAGCACCGGCCCCAGGACGGCGTGCTCGGCGAGGAGCACGGGCTGGAGCCCGGCACCAGCGGGCTCACCTGGGTGCTGGACCCGATCGACGGCACGGTCAACTACCTGTACGGCGTCCCGGCGTTCGCGGTCTCGGTGGGCGTCGTCGCCGGCGACCCCGACCCGGAGCGCTGGACCCCCGTCGCCGGCTGCGTGCACGCGGTCGCGGACGGCCGCACCTACACCGCCGGCCGCGGGCAGGGCGCGTTCCGCGACGGCCGGCGCATCGAGGCCAACCCGGCGCGCCCGCTCGCCACGTCGCTGGTCGGCACGGGCTTCGGGTACCTCGAGCAGCGCCGCCGCGCGCAGGGCCGGGTGCTCGCCGCGCTCCTGCCGCAGGTCCGGGACATCCGGCGCATCGGCTCGGCGGCGCTGGACCTGTGCCGGGTGGCCGAGGGATCGCTCGACGCGCACTACGAGCGCGGCCTCAACCCGTGGGACCTCGCGGCCGGGCAGATCATCGCGATCGAGGCGGGTGCGCAGGTCAGCGGCCTGCGGGGGCGTCCGGCGGGCGTCGAGATGTCCGTCGTCGGGCCCGCTGCGACGGTCCACGCGCTGGCCGCGCTGCTCGCCGACCTGGGCGCCGACGCGGACGACTGAGCCGGGCGTGCACGCCGCCCCGAAATGAGGCACAATCCGGGGCGCCTGACCGGGAACAAACGGCGACCCCCGTTCGCTTGATCCCGCGTACGCCGATCCCGACCACCAGACGGAGCGTGACCACACCACATGGCAACCGACTACGACGCCCCGCGCAAGACCGAGGAGGACCTCAGCGAGGACTCGCTGCAGGAGCTCCAGGCCCGGCGCTCCGACAAGAACTCGGGCGTGGTGGACGAGGACGAGACCGAAGCGGCCGAGGGGTTCGAGCTCCCGGGCGCGGACCTGTCGGGCGAGGAGCTCTCGGTCCGGGTGCTGCCGCGCCAGGCCGACGAGTTCACCTGCTCGAAGTGCTTCCTGGTCCACCACCGCAGTCAGCTCGCCTACGAGAAGGACGGCATGCCCGTCTGCTCGGAGTGCGCGGCCTGAGCTGCCGACCGGGCGCGCACGCCTGATCGGCAGGCGAGCGCGCCCCACCCAGCCGTCACGACGCCGGCCGGACCCCGACGGGTCCGGCCGGCGTCGTCGTCCCCGGCGGGGTCAGGCGGCCGGGTGCCCGCCCTCGACGGTCCCGCCGAGCGCCGCGACCAGCTCCGCGGGCCGCCGGGTCGAGACCACCCAGTAGGGCGTGGGGTCCGCCGGGTCGTCGAGCTCGACGCGCACCGCGGTCCGCACCCAGCCGCGCAGGCACACGTGCGCGCGGGCGTCCAGTCCCGGGCCGAGCTCGTGGCGGGTCTCGTCCGCGTCGAGCGCGCGCGGCGCCCGGAGCAGCGCGACCGGGACGTGCGCGTCGCCCGCGTGCAGCTCGCCGCCCTCGACGCGGACCCGCGTGGCGAGCCGCGCCGCGGCGAGCGCGGCCGCCACCAGGCCCAGCGCGGTGCCCACGCCCGCCGCCACCGGCGACAGGGGCAGCAGCACGATGCCGAGCATCGCGGCGAGGGCGGGCACGGCGACCCAGCCGGCGGGGGAGGGCCAGAGGCGCTCGGCGAAGGCGGGGGCGGTCGTCGTCTGCACGGCCCCAGCATCCCACCTGCGACGGGTAGGGTCGGGGCCCGTGACGGACGACGCGCCCGCCCCCGTGGCCCCCGAGACCCTGACCATCGGCCTGCGCCGCCTCGACGAGGGCGTGCCGGTCCCGGCCTACGCGCACCCGGGCGACGCCGGCGCGGACCTGGTGACCCGGGTCGACGCGACGATCGAGCCCGGCGAGCGGGCCACCCTGCCGACGGGGATCGCGATCGCCCTGCCCGAGGGCTACGCCGCCTTCGTGCACCCGCGCTCCGGCCTCGCCGCGCGGCACGGCCTCACGATCGTCAACGCGCCCGGCACGGTGGACGCCGGCTACCGCGGCGAGATCGCGGTGACGCTCCTCAACACCGACGCGCGCGAGCCCGTGGTGCTGCACCGCGGCGACCGGGTGGCCCAGCTGGTGATCCAGCGGGTGGAGCGCGCGCTGTTCGTCGAGGTCGACGAGCTGCCGGACTCGGTGCGCGGCACGGGCGGCTTCGGGTCGAGCGGCGGCTGGCGGGCCGCCGGTGCGCCCACCGAGGCGGCGGGCGCGACCACCGGTGCGCCCTCGGCGGACACGCAGGCGGCCCGCTAGGTGGTCCGTGGCGTGCGGACTATCGTGGTGACGAACGCGCCCGCGACGCGGGCGACCCGGAGAGGGGACTGAGGGTGGCGCTATTCCGGCGCGGTGCGAAGGACCGCACCGCCCAGGACCAGACCGCGGCCGGCGTCGACGCAGCCGAGGGGGCCGCTGACCAGGCGGGCACCGCGGCCGCCGCGGGCGACGGACCCGAGGTGCAGGACGCGACCCCGGAGGACCCGGCCCCGGCCGCCGTCGACCGGTCCGCCGGCCCCTGGGACTCCACCGAGGAGATCCCGCCCGGCCCGCGCGTCGACCTGGGTGCCCTGCGGCTGCCCGGCGTGCACGGCATGGAGCTGCGCATGGAGATCGACAAGAAGTCCGGCACGGTGACGGCCGTCGGCGTGACGATCGACGGCTCGACCCTGCAGATGCAGGCGTTCGCCGCGCCGCGGACCGACGGCATCTGGGACGAGATCCGCGAGGAGATCGGCGAGTCCGTGCGCAAGCAGGGCGGCGCCGTCGACGACGTGCCCGGCCCGTTCGGCCGCGAGCTGCTCGCCCGGCTGCCCGTCCGCACCCCGGAGGGCCGCACCGGCCACCGCCCCGCGCGGTTCGTCGGCGTCGACGGCCCCCGCTGGTTCCTGCGCGGCGTCATCACCGGCCGCGCCGCGGTCGACGAGGAGGCCGCGGGCACGCTCGAGAACCTGTTCCGGACGACCGTCGTCGTGCGCGGCACGGAGGCGCGCGCCCCGCGCGACCTGCTCGCGCTCACGCTCCCGAACCAGGCGGACGGCGTGGCGCCCCAGCCCGCCGCCCCCGCCGCACCCACGTTCGACCCGCTGAAGCGCGGGCCGGAGATCACGGAGATCCGCTGACATGTCGCCGCTGTCGCTGCGGGAGGGCCTGCGCCGGGCCGTCGCGTCGCAGGAGGAGATCGAGGCCTCGGAGGAGCGCGAGGACGCGGTCCGCGCGAAGGGCTGCGTGCCCGTCGCGCAGACCCCGGACCGGCACCGCGTGAAGGTCTCGGGCGTGATCCGCTCCGTCGTGCTGCGCCCGCGCCAGGGCGTGCCCGCGCTCGAGGCCGACCTGTACGACGGCAGCGGCAACCTGGTGCTCGTCTGGCTGGGCCGCCGGGAGATCGCCGGCATCGAGCCGGGCCGCCGGCTCAAGGTCGAGGGGTTGGTGTGCACCCGCGAGGGCCGGCGCTCCATGTTCAACCCGCGCTACGAGCTGCGGCCCCGTCCGGGTGAGTGAGCCGACGCCGGCCGGCGGCCGCGAGCCGTCGGTGACGCCGGACCCGCCCGCCGCGGCCGACACCCCCGTGCCGCCCGCCGCCGCGCCCGAGGACGCCGTCCCCGCCCGCGGCATGCGCGCGATCGAGGCCGACAGCTTCTCGATCGCGGAGTCCGTCGGCGGGGTCCGCGGCGCGGTCGAGTCGGTCCTGCCCGGCCTGCTGTTCGTCGTCGTGTTCGTCGCGTCCGGCCAGCAGCTGCGCCCCGCGCTGATCGCGTCCGTCGCCGCCGCGGTGCTCGCGGTCGTCGCGCGCCTCGTGCAGCGCAGCCCGCTCACCCAGGCGCTGTCCGGCGTCCTCGGGGTCGGCATCGGCGTCGTCTGGGCGTGGCGCACGGGCGACGCGAGCGACTACTTCGCCTGGGGCCTGCTCACCAACGTCGCCTACCTGCTGGCGTTCGTGGTCTCGGTGCTGGTCCGCTGGCCGCTCGTCGGCGTCGTGCTCGGGCTGTTCCGCGGCGACGGCCCGATGTCCGAGCAGGGCTCGTGGGCCGGCGCCGTCGCCTGGCGGAGGGACCCGGCGCTGCTGCGCCGGTACGCCCTCGTCACCTGGCTGTGGGCGGGGATGTTCGCCGCGCGGCTGGTCGTGCAGGTGCCGCTGTACTACGCCGACGAGGTCGCGTGGCTCGGCACGGCGAAGCTCGTCATGGGCGTGCCGCTCACGGCGCTGGTGCTGTGGGCGAGCTGGATCCTGGTACGCGGCTCGACAGCAGCGCGGCCAGGTCCTCCTCGGACGCGTCCCGCCCCGTGACGAACAGCAGCTCGTCGCCGCCCTCCAGGGTGTCGTCCCCGGACGGCTGGAACGGGCGGTCGTCCCGGACGATCGCCGCGAGCACGGTGTCGGCCGGCCAGTCGATCTGACCGACCAGCGACCCGGCGAGCGGCGAGCCCTCGGGGAGCGTCAGCTCGAGGATGTCCGCGCCGGACTGGTGGAACGTGAAGATCCGCACCAGGTCGCCGACGGAGACGGCCTCCTCGATCATCGCCGTCATGATGCGCGGGGTGGAGACGGCGACGTCCACGCCCCACGCCTCGTCGAACATCCACTCGTTCTTGGGGTTGTTCACCCGGGCGACCGTGCGCGGCACGCCGTACTCGGTCTTGGCGAGCAGCGAGATGACCAGGTTGGCCTTGTCGTCGCCGGTGGCGGCCACGACCACGTCGCACTCGTCCGTCCGCGCCTGGGTCAGCGTGGGCAGCTCGCACGCGTCGGCCAGCAGCCAGTCCGCGTCGGCCACCTGCGCGACGCGCATGGCGGAGGGCTGGCGGTCGATGAGCGTGATCTCGTGCCCGTTGGCGAGCAGCTCGCGCGCGATGGAGCGGCCGACCGAGCCGGCGCCCGCGATGACGACCCTCACGCCTGCACCTCCGGCGCCACGGTGAGGGTCCGCTCGACGGCGGCGGACTCGTCGGTCCGGAGCAGCAGGTGCACGATGTCGCTCTCCTGGAGGACGGTCTGCGCGTCGGGCAGCAGCCCGTCGCCGTAGCGGGTGAGGTACGCGACGCGGGCGCCCGTGGCCTCCTCGATCAGGCGCAGCGGCTTGCCGACCCAGCCGGCGTGCACGTCGACCTCGGACAGGCTGATCTTGCCGGACGCGTCGGTGAACTGGCTGGTCGCGCCCATCGGCAGCAGGCGGCGCAGCACCTGGTCGGCGGTCCACCGCACGGTCGCGACCGTGGGGATGCCGAGGCGCTGGTAGATCTCCGCGCGGTGCGGGTCGTAGATCCGGGCGACCACGTTCTCGACGCCGAAGGTCTCGCGCACGACGCGCGCGGCCAGGATGTTCGAGTTGTCGCCGTCGGACACGGCCGCGAACCCGAACGCGTCGTCGATGCCCGCCTGGCGCAGCGTGTCCCGGTCGAAGCCGAGGCCGGTGACCTTGCTCCCGGCGAACTCCGCGTCGAGGCGGCGGAACGAGTCCGGGTTCTGGTCGATCACCGCGACGGAGTGCCCGTGGGACTCGAGCGACTGGGCGAGCGTGGCGCCGGCGCGGCCGCAGCCCATGATGACGAAGTGCACAACGCGGAACGCTATACCCCGCGCGGACCGCCGGGCGCGCCGGTGGTCCCGGGTGGTCCCGGGTGGTGTCCGGTGCCGGAACGCCCCGGGTGCGCCTAGCATGGTCGCTCGTGCCGGATCTCGCGGATGCCGCCAAACGCTTGCTGCTGGGCCGACCGGTCCGCAGCGAGAACCTGGGGCACACCCTCCTCCCGAAGCGGATCGCCCTGCCGATCTTCGCGTCGGACGCGCTGTCGTCCGTCGCCTACGCCCCCGACGAGGTGCTGCTGACGCTCGCCCTCGCCGGCGTGAGCGCCACCGTCATCTCCCCGTGGGTCGGCCTGGCCGTCGTCGTCGTGATGATCACCGTCATCGCGTCGTACCGGCAGAACGTGCACGCCTACCCCTCGGGCGGCGGCGACTACGAGGTCGCCACCGTGAACCTGGGGCCGAAGGCGGGCGTCACCGTCGCCAGCGCGCTGCTCGTCGACTACGTGCTCACCGTCGCGGTGTCCGTGTCGTCGGGCGCGCAGTACGCGGCGTCGGCGATCCCGGCGCTGCGGGGGCACGAGGCGCTGTTCGCCGTGGCCATCGTCGTGCTGCTCACCCTCGCGAACCTGCGCGGCGTCCGGGAGTCCGGCAACGCGTTCGCGATCCCGGTGTACCTGTACATGGTCGCCGTGGGCAGCACCGCGATCTTCGGGTTCGTGCAGTACCTGACGGGCGACCTGCAGCCCGCGGCCTCCAGCGCGCTGACGATCGTCCCCGCCGACGGCTTCGACCAGGGGCTGATGGGCGCGGCAGGCGCGTTCCTCGTGCTGCGGGCGTTCGCGTCCGGGTCCGCCGCGCTCACCGGCGTCGAGGCGATCAGCAACGGCGTGCCGTCGTTCCGCAAGCCCAAGTCGAAGAACGCCGCGACCACCCTGCTCCTGCTGGGCGGGCTGTCGGTGTTCCTCATCATGTCGATCCTGACGCTCGCGCGGCTCACCGGCGTGCACTACGTCGAGGACCCGTCGACCCAGCTGCTGGACAACGGCGTGCCGGTCGGCGAGGAGTACGTGCAGGACCCGGTCATCGGGCAGCTCGCGCAGACGATCTTCCACTCGTTCCCGCCGGCGTTCTACCTGGTCTCGGTCGTCACCGGCCTCATCCTGATCCTCGCCGCGAACACGGCGTTCAACGGGTTCCCGGTGCTCGGCTCGATCCTCGCGAAGGACGGCTACCTGCCGCGGCAGCTGCACACCCGCGGTGACCGGCTGGCGTTCTCCAACGGCATCATCGCCCTGGCCGCCGGCGCGATCGCGCTGATCCTGGCCTTCGACGCCCAGGTCACCCGGCTCATCCAGCTGTACATCGTCGGCGTCTTCGTGTCGTTCACCCTGTCCCAGCTCGGGATGATCAAGCACTGGACCCGCGAGCTCCGCACCCAGCCCGACCCCGACCGCCGGCGGCAGATGCTCCGGTCCCGGGTGATCAACGCGATCGGCTTCGGCATGACCGCGACCGTGCTGGTCATCGTGCTCATCACCAAGTTCACGCACGGCGCCTGGATCGCCATCCTCGCGATGATCATCGTGTTCATCGGCATGCAGGGCATCCGCCGGCACTACGACGCGGTCAAGGCCGAGCTCGCGCTCGGCGCCGACCCCGCGGCGGCCCGCGCGCTCCCGAGCCGGGTGCACGCGCTCGTGCTCGTCTCGCACCTGCACCGGCCGACCATGCGGGCCATCGCGTACGCCCGGGCGTCGCGGCCGCAGACCATCGAGGCCGTCACCGTCGGCGTCGACCCCGAGGACGCCGCGGCGCTCCGCGCGCAGTGGGAGGCCATGGACCTCCCGGTGCCGCTGCGGGTGCTGGACTCGCCGTTCCGCGAGATCACCCGGCCCGTCATCACCTACGTCCGCTCGATCCGGCGGGAGAGCCCGCGGGACCTGGTGGTCGTCTACATCCCCGAGTACGTCGTGGGCCACTGGTGGGAGCAGCTGCTGCACAACCAGAGCGCCCTGCGGCTCAAGGGGCGTCTCCTGTTCACGCCGGGCGTCGTGGTGGCGTCCGTGCCGTGGCAGCTCGCATCGACCGAAGGGCAGACCGGCATGGAGGACCACGTGCGCAGGACGATCTCCCGTGGGCTCTGAGGCGCGCAGCGCCGCGGTGGCCCCGGGGGACCTGGTCGAGCTCGAGGTCGGTCCGGTCGCGCACGGCGGGCACTGCGTCGCCCGGCTGCGGGCGCCCGGCGAGGACGCCCCCGGGCGGGTCGTGTTCGTCCGGCACGCGCTGCCCGGCGAGCGGGTCGTGGCGCGGCTGACCGACGCCGGGCCGAAGGCGAGGTTCTGGCGGGCCGACGCCGTCGAGGTGCTCGAGGCGTCGCCCGACCGCGTGGAGTCCGCGTGGGCCGAGGCGGGCCCGGGCGGCGTCGGGGGCGGCGAGCTCGCGCACGTCCGGCCCGACGCCCAGCGCGCCTGGAAGGCCGCCGTGCTGGCGGAGCAGCTGCAGCGGCTCGCGCGCGTCGAGCGGGAGGTGCCCGTGCGGGCGCTGCCCGGCGACGACGAGCGGGGCGGCCTCGGCTGGCGCACCCGGGTCGGCTTCCTCGCCGACCGGGAGGGCCGCGCCGGCATGCGCCGGTTCCGGTCGCACGACGTCGTGCCGGTGACGACGATGCCGCTGATGAGCGACGCGCTGGCGGAGCTCGACCTGCTCGGGCGCCGCTGGGCCCCGGGCGCCCGGATCGAGGCGGTCGCGCCCGCCGGCGGGGACGCCCCGGTCGTGCTCGTCGACGACCAGCCGTTCGACCTCCGCCGCGGCAAGGTCGACCCGCGGCCGAACGCCCGGTCCGCCGTCCGCGAGCAGGTGCGGGTGGGGGAGCGGGAGTGGGCGTACCGGGTCGCCGCCGCCGGCTTCTGGCAGGTGCACCGCGAGGCGCCGGCCGCGCTCACCGGCGCCGTGCTCGACGCCCTGGGCGACGTCGACGGCGCGCGCGTGCTGGACCTGTACTCCGGCGCGGGCCTGTTCACGCTGCCCCTGGCCGACGCGGTCGGCGACGCGGGGTCCGTGGTGGCCGTCGAGGGCGACGCGCGCGCCGTGCGGGACGCGCGCCGGAACCTGCACGACCGGCCGCAGGTCGAGCTGCACGGCGGCGACGTGGCCGGCGCGCTCGCGTCGGGCGCTGCGGGTGCCGGGGTCGACGCCGTCGTGCTCGACCCGCCGCGCGTAGGTGCGGGGCGGGACGTCGTGCGGGCGGTCGCGGGGCTCGCGCCGCGGCGCGTCGTCTACGTCGCGTGCGACCCCGCCGCGCTGGCGCGGGACGTGGCGTACCTCGCGGAGGAGGGCTACGCGCTGGCCGACGTGACGGGGTACGACCTGTTCCCGATGACGCACCACGTCGAGGCGGTCGCGGTCCTGGAGCGCTGAGCCACCATCGAGCGCGCCGAACCGCGTCCCCGGCATCTCCGGATCGCCGCAGGTCGGGGCGCCGATGCCCTCGCGCGGGGCCGCGCGTCGGCCTAGCGTGGGGACCGGGCACCGCGGCCCGCGGCGCCCGCCCCACCGGAAGGAGCCGACGATGACGACACCGCACGAGGGTGACGCCCGCGAGTCCGCCGCCGAGGCGACGCGTCGGGTGGCCGAGGCCGGCCGCCGCGCGACCGCCGAGCTGCACAAGCAGGGCACCCCGGACTACGACCCCCGCCAGCACCAGAAGGCCGTCGAGCGCGAGCGCCGGGCGGTCGAGGGCACCGCCGGGGACTGAGGGCCCCGCCTCCCGGCCGGCCGTGCGCGGCCCGGCGCGCCCGTCGACCCCGGCGCGCCGGGCCGCGCGGGCGCCGCGACGCGCAGGGCCGCGTCGGGGTAGGATGTATCT